>JAJRRJ010000070.1 GCA_024279575.1 Alphaproteobacteria bacterium
CCGGTAAAAAGAAATAAGGTATGCCCTTTGGGGCGCCTTCGGTGGAGCCGCCCGGCAATTTTGTTGGGGCGGTGATGAGATCGAAATGAGGAATTAAATGGCTAAAAGTGAAACTGCTCGCGTTCGTCGTCGTGAGCGCAAAAACATTATCACTGGCGTTGCACACGTGAACGCTTCATTCAACAACACCATGATTACCATCACAGATGCACAGGGCAATACCATTGCATGGTCGTCTGCTGGCACTATGGGCTTTAAGGGCTCTCGCAAGTCTACTCCTTATGCTGCGCAGATGGCAGCTGAAGATGTGGCTAAAAAAGCCCAGGAACATGGCATGAAAACCCTTGAGGTTGAAGTGCGTGGGCCAGGGTCTGGCCGTGAATCCGCCCTTCGTGCGTTGCAGGCTGCAGGCTTTGTCGTCACAACAATTCGTGACGTGACATCTATTCCACATAATGGTTGCCGTCCACGCAAACGGCGGCGCGTATAGTATAGACAATTTGATGCGCCTGGCACTGTTCGTGTCAGGTCAGCATATCCATTGAGCGGCGATGCGGCAATAATCGTTCCGCGAACACAAAAGGATGTTGCAAGTGATCCAAGACAACTGGCAAGAACTGATTAAACCGACCAAACTCGATATTGTGGTCGATGCGGATGATGACCGCAAAGCAACAATCACCGCCGAGCCTCTTGAGCGCGGCTATGGTCTGACACTGGGCAATGCTCTGCGTCGTGTGCTGCTTTCTTCGTTGCAAGGTGCTGCGGTAACAGCAATGCAAGTGGAGGGTGTGCTTCATGAGTTCACTTCGGTTCCAGGTGTTCGTGAGGACATTACTGATCTGGTGTTGAACGTAAAAGGCATTTCCCTGCGCATGGAATCTGAAGGTTCCAAGCGCCTGTCTTTAAGCAAAAAAGGCCCGGGTGCCGTGACTGCCGGTGACATTGAAACTACTGGTGATATTGAAATTTTGAATCCCGAGCTTGAACTTTGTCATTTGGACATCGGAGCTGAAATCAATATTGAGTTCACCGTGGATACCGGGAAGGGATATGTTGCTTCGGACAAAAATCGTCCTGAGGATGCGCCTATCGGATATGTGCCGGTGGATGCGTTGTTTTCGCCGGTTCGTCGGGTGAATTATAAAGTTGAGCCGACCCGTGAAGGCCAGGTTCTGGATTATGATAAACTAACGATGCAGATTGAAACCAATGGTGGTGTATCGCCGGAAGACGCAATTGCGTTTGCTGCGCGGATTTTGCAGGACCAGTTGACGGTGTTTGTGAACTTTGAAGAGCCAGTGCAGGAAGTTGTCGCGGATGCGGTTCCAGAGCTTGCCTTTAATCCAGCCCTGCTCAAGAAAGTTGATGAGCTTGAGCTGTCTGTTCGTTCAGCAAACTGTCTGAAGAATGACAACATCATTTATATTGGTGATCTTATTCAGAAAACCGAGGGCGAAATGTTGCGTACACCAAACTTTGGTCGCAAGTCGCTTAATGAAATCAAAGAAGTACTGGCTCAGATGGGGTTGCATCTAGGTATGGATGTTGCCAACTGGCCACCTGAAAATATTGATGATTTGTCCAAACGCTATGAAGATCATTATTGATTTTGAACGTTTGATAAATTATTCCACTGACGATGACGCACAGATTTTAAGTGCGGAATGAAGGAGATTAAAAATGCGCCATGGAAAATCCGGCCGCAAGTTAAATAGAACCTCAAGCCACCGTAAGGCGATGTTTGCGAACATGGCTGCGGCGCTGATTAAGCACGAGCAAATCACAACTACTGTTGCCAAAGCCAAAGACTTGCGCCGAATTGTTGAGAAATTGGTTACGCTTGGTAAGCGCGGTGACTTGCATTCGCGTCGACGGGCAATTGCCAAAGTGCGCGATGTGGAAATGGTGGGCAAGTTATTTGATGTTCTTGGGCCTCGTTATGCTGAACGTAAGGGCGGATATATTCGCATTATGAAAGCGGGTTTTCGGTATGGGGACAACGCGCCAATTGCTGTAATCGAGTTCGTTGATCGCGATTTGGATGCTAAAGGAAAAGATTCCGGCCCAACAGCTGACTTTGTTGCCGAGGATGACGGGGACGAAGTCGCGGCATAGCGCTTGTCGTTTTTGTAATGGGAATTGATAAAGTTCCTAAAAATGTATTTGGAGCAGCCGCTATTGCGGCTGCTTTTTTTTTAATCCATTGGAGCATGAAATAAAATGCAAACCGTTATTGTAACCGGTGCATCGGGGTTTATTGCCAAGCATGTCATCATTAAGTTGTTGAATGCCGGATATTTTGTGCGTGGTACAATTCGGAATGCGAAAAAAGGGCAAGGAATTTATCAGGCAATTGAGGGTGTATGTTCACCCGAAATTTCCAAAAATTTTGAACTTTTTGAGTGTGATCTGCTTTCTGAAGAGGGGTGGGGGCAGGCTCTTGTCGGTGCAGACGTTTTGATGCATCTGGCAACTGTTGTGCCTTTGCGTGAGCCAAAAGACAGAAATACTGTTATTCGCCCGGCGGTTGAGGGAACCGAGCGGATTATGCGATTTGCCGTTGAGGCCGGGGTTAAGCGGATGGTGATGACCAGTTCAATCGCGGCCATTGGCTATGGACATTCTGATGTAGGTAAAGTGGTGAGATTAAGTTCTAAAGATTGGACAGATATTGCCGGATTAAAGGAAAGCTGGGCTTACCCGGAGGCAAAAACCATTTCAGAACAGCGGGCATGGGAGATCAGCAAACAGAACAATATCAATCTAACAACAGTGTGCCCGAGCATGGTATTTGGTCCGGCTGCTGATGCGGATACCTCTGCATCGCTAGAAATTGTCAAACGTTTGATGAATGGACAGGTGCCGGTTTTACCGCCCGGGGGGGTCAGTGTTGTTGATGTGCGCGATGTGGCGCAGGTTCATGTGGATGCCCTGACCAATAGTGAAAGTTACGGAAAGCGCATCATTGCTTCTGCCCATTATATTTCTTTTATGGAGATTGTTCAAATTTTGAGAGCTGCTTATCCTGAAGGGAAATTTCCGTCATTAACCGCCCCTGTCTGGTTGATGAAATTCCTTGGGAAATTTGATCGCACAATCCGACAGGTCGCACATGATCTGGATACTGTACGCCACTATGATGGTGCGCCGGGAGCCAACCTTATGGGGCGTGCGTATCGGGACGGGCAAGAGGCAACGCTGGCGGCGGCAGAAAGTCTTATTGAGTTGGGTTTGGTGAAGTCACACAAGTAAAGGCTGAGCTTTTGCAGGTTTGTTTCCCAACACCAAGTCTGATAGCTGTGATTTGGAAAATTTCAATGGCGGGTTTTTGACGTTAAAATGAGTGACTTATTTTCTTCATCGGATGAAGAGGCAATAGTTGAGGGGGATGTGACGCGCCCCCTTGCGGACCGGTTGCGGCCAGCTCGGCTTGATGAGGTAATAGGGCAGTCCCATTTGCTGGGGGCCAATGGGTCTTTGCGGCGAATGCTGGCAGCAAATCGCCTGGGTTCACTTATTTTGTGGGGACCGCCCGGTACCGGAAAAACAACAGTTGCACGGTTGCTGGCCGATGAAATCGGATTTCGTTACAGGCAAATATCTGCTGTATTTTCCGGTGTTGCAGATATGAAAAAGGTATTTGAAGAAGCGCGGTTTTACAGGCAGAACGGGCAAAAAACACTTTTGTTTGTGGATGAAATTCATCGTTTTAACAAGGCGCAGCAGGATGGATTCTTGCCTGTTATGGAAGATGGTACTCTGGTGCTTGTTGGTGCAACCACTGAAAACCCCTCTTTTGAGCTTAATGCTGCTTTGCTTTCACGGGCGCAGGTGTTGACTTTTTCATCGTTGGACAACGATGATCTGGTGGCGTTGCTGGAGCGGGCTGAAAAATTGCTGGGTGCTGAATTGGCATTGGATGAGATGGCGCGTCAAAGCCTGATCGGTATGGCAGACGGGGACGGTCGGGCGCTGTTGGGGTTGGTGGAAGAAATTTTTGCTGCGATGGTCCCGAACCAAATCATGGATGTGGATGAGCTGGTGTCTTTGGTCCAACGACGTGCACCCGTTTACGATAAGGGTGCTGATGGACATTACAATCTTATTTCGGCGCTGCACAAGACAATCCGTGGTTCTGACCCTGATGCGGCTCTCTATTATTTCTCGCGAATGATTGAGGCGGGGGAAGATCCTATGTTTTTGGCACGCCGTTTGATCCGTATGGCGGTGGAGGATATTGGCCTGGCTGATCCTGACGCATTGGGGCAGACGATTGCCGCCCGCGATGCCTATCAGATGCTTGGCTCGCCTGAGGGGGAGCTGGCATTGGCGCAGGCAGTTGTTTATCTGGCTGCGGCCCCCAAATCCAATGCTGTATATACCGC
>JAJRRJ010000071.1 GCA_024279575.1 Alphaproteobacteria bacterium
AACAAGGCTTTGTTCTCTGGCCAGGCCGGCAATCATGTTTATTACACTGGCAATCAAGGCAACAATTGCACCGGTTACCATAACCTGCATAAACAATCCCTTTTCACCACCGGCAAACAGGTAAGCGGCAAGGAATGGATACAGCAAAACTACGCTGGCGCCGATGAAGATTTTACCCTTTACCCGGCTCATCCAAAGTGGAGCCATCCACAAAATCAGCAACAATCCACCGCCGTTGACCCGCCACAATTGATCGCGGGGATAGCGACCATACATAATGTTATCCATCCAGTCGATAACACCGGCCCAACAGGCGCCCGTCAGGGAATTGTCAAAACATTCGCGACGATTATCTGCAACAAATGTTGCGTCGGCAAAACCCCAGATATAAACCCCGCTCACGGTGATATAAATTACATAAAGGGTAACGAAGGTCAGTATTGTATTGAGAACCGAACTGAACAGATTTTTGTGCATCCAGCCAATAACCGATCTCTCAGATAGAGGTGGCGCTCTGTCGGGCGTTTTTTCTGCCGTTACAATAGCCATATTATCGCTCCACCAGCTGTACGCGTTTGTTGTAGACATTCAAAATACCGGAGATAATCAGGCTGATTGTCATATAAAACGCCATGGTCAAGGCCACAATTTCGATAGCATGGCCCACCTGGTTCAATGAAGTTTGCATGAACAGTGAAACGATGTCGTTATACCCGATCGCAACAGCAAGGGATGAATTTTTCACGGTATCCATCCAATTGGAAATCATCGGAGGAACAATTGCCGGCATTGCCTGGGGAATAACGACCAGAGATGTCACCTTTCCAGGTTTCAATCCGATTGCCATGGCAGCGTCAGTTTGCCCGCGATTAACGGAAAGAATTCCCGCACGAACGGCTTCGGCAATCTGGGCAGCATGATAAATTGTCAGGGCGACGAACAGCGCAAGAAATGCCGGGGGTAAACTGGCACCACCAACAAAATTGAACCCTTGCAAAACCGGCACATCCCAGTTCAAAGGCATTCCGGTAACAACAAAGACCACCAGTGGCAACACTATTACGAGCCCCAAAATGGGGAATAAAATGGCAGTTTGCTCGCCAGATTTTTCCTGACGCTTTTTGGCGCGATGCCGAATGAATATGGAAGCTGTAACGCCGATCCCCAACGCCAGTAAAGTCAACCAAAACAGACTGTCCGCATGGGGCGTTGCAAAATAAAGCCCGCGATTGTTGAGCAATAAAGTTTCAGCACCAAAGGAAAGGTCAATAGTATTTCTTATAACCGGAAGGAGTGAAAAAATGCCAATAAACCAAAATACAATTTGAATAAGCAGAGGCGTGTTGCGGAACACTTCAACAAATGCCAGCGCGACACGCGCAACCAACCAGTTGCTGGAAAGCCGTAATATACCGACGAAAAAGCCAAGGATAGTGCTGGCGACAATCGCAAAAAATGAAACCAATAATGTATTTAGAGCACCGATTATGAAAATATCGCGATACGTTCCAACTCCAGGAACATATTCTATCAGCTTAAACCCTGTATCAAATCCCGCAGTAGTGTTGAAGAAACCAAACCCGGTCTCCATTCCCCGTGCTG
This sequence comes from Alphaproteobacteria bacterium, assembly GCA_024279575.1. Lineage (GTDB taxonomy): Bacteria > Pseudomonadota > Alphaproteobacteria > Rhizobiales > Devosiaceae > DROE01. The sequence goes on from JAJRRJ010000071.1 coordinate 1,603, forward strand.
CGAGATTATTTGCGGTATTATTGCCCAGATACCATAAAAACCACCCCACTAAGCCAATGGTCAACGCTTGATAAAACGCTGAACGTACACGTTGGTCCTGGAAAAAGTTAAATTCTTCCTTTGGTCTCGCACGCGCAGATTTTTTTTGATCTGTGATATCGCCCACTGCATCCCCCGACTTTAGTTTTTATTGTCGGCCTTAGAAGCCAACTTGAGACAATGGCGCCGAACCAATCCAGTTCGGCGCCATATATATTCTTGTAAACTTTAGCGCATTGGCGGGGAATACATTAGGCCGCCGTCTGTCCAAAGTGCATTCAGTGTGCCTTCACGGGCAATACCGATGCCTTGTGGTCCAGAGCCCATATAGGCTTCATAGATTTCGCCATAGTTGCCCACAGACTTGATGATATTGTAGGCCCAGTCTTTATCAAGACCCAGACCTTCATGCATGTTGCCTTCAACACCCAGCATCCTGAGGATGTTTGGATCTGTTGCGGTTTCACGCATTTCATCAACATTATCCTGAGTGATGCCCAGCTCTTCAGCGTTAACCAGAGCAAAAATAGACCAGCGAACAATGTTAGCCCACGCGTCGTCGCCTTGGCGAACAGCAGAGGCAAGTGGCTCTTTGGACAGTGTTTCTGGCAATATCATATGATCTTCTGGAACCGGGAATGCAGAAATATTGCCAGCCATGGAAGACTTGTCGCCGGTTACAGCATCACAGCCACCGTTCAGATAGGTATCATCGCGAACAGTATAATCGTCAAACGTAACATTGGAAATGTTCAAGTTGTTTGAGCGGGAATAGTCAGTCAGGTTCAACTCGGTTGTTGTGCCAGTGGTCACACAAACCTTAGCGCCGGCAAGTTCAAGGGCACTGGTAATGCCGCTGTCTTTGCGAACGGTGAAGCCCTGTCCATCATAAAAGTTGGGGGGCATAAAATCCAGACCAAGCTGAGTATCACGGGTCAGTGTCCATGTTGCAGTACGGGACAGCATGTCAGATTCACCATTCGCCAGAGCGGTGAACCGCGACTGGGTGCTGACTGACTGAATTTCCAGTTTGGATGGATCTCCAAAAATTGCTGCTGCAACGGCCTTACAGACCGAAACATCAAGTCCATACCAGTTGCCATCGGAATCAAGATTGTAATAACCTGGAGACGGTTGACCAACCTGGCAGCGCAAATGGCCACGCTCTTTGACGATATCCAGTGTGCTTTGTGCAAATGCACCCGTCGCACCCATCGTCATTGCAGCAGTCAGCCCTGCAAGGGCAAATATTTTTGTCCGTAACTTCATTTATTTTTCTCCCTAATAATTAACTTAATGCCCAACAATAGGTTAGGAAAGTCGAACACGTCCAATGCCAATACCAGAGTTTTTGATGCAAAAAACGCATCGTCCGCTTTGTCCATGCTCATTTTCTATCAATATACCCCACACAGATATCGCCTGACTGGAATATCTACCTGGCGCAAAACCCTGCATTGGGACTAAACTGACTGTTTCTCTTGCTTAACCAAAGCCTGCCAGAATTCATCAACCCGGGCTTCCCTTAGCTTCAAACTGCGGTAAATCCTGATATCCACAATGATATCGTTAGCCAGTTTATCAGCCCGCACAAGCTGTCCATTTTTTAAACTGTCCGCAACAAGGGCCCGGGGAAGCCATGCCAAACCAAATCCCTGGATTGCCATTGCCTTCAGAGACGTTCCACCCGTTGAATCGTAAACAGACTCAAAGGCAAGATCGCTATATTTATTTTCCATATGATTTTTTATGGGCCAGGGGGATTGATCTGAATGCGTATGAAGACACGGAATTGTTCCCTGAGGCCGATCGGGCAACCACCAACGGGGAGACCCGTCTTTTTTGGGACTGACCACCGGAATAAATGACTCTTTTCCGATTTTCAGGGATGCAAAAAGGGACGGGTCATTTAACAGTCCGGTTTTGGGATTCAAATAGCTGATAAAAAAATCAACGCAGTTTTCATCCAGCGCAGCAAAATATTCCGCGATCGTCAAATACTGGGTTTTGATAACAAACTGAGTTGTACTTATATGGGGTTGAAGGTTTTTCAACCAGGCAGGAATGAATACCTGTGAAAGCGTACTAAGCGTTGCAAACCGCATTTTCTCGCTTTTTTTCAGAGCGTGCGCTTGAATTTCCGCTTGCCCCGCTTCTGCAATGTCAACGATTTTCTGCGCAATCGGATGAAACAGCTCTCCAGCTTCAGTCAATTGCGAAGGTCGCCCGACACGATCGATCAGCTTGACACCGACCCAGGCCTCAAGCGCTTGAATGCGGCGACTGAAAGCGGGCTGAGATACATTGCGCAGGTGTGCTGAGGTACGAAAGTTTCCTTCCGAACTTAACACCAGGAAATCCTTGAGCCACTTAATATCCATTCAAACTATTTGCCCTTCATAGCGCCGCGCCGGTTAGTATGCATCAAAGTTAGTGGATGTCCCCCCGCGTGTCCATTCATGCGCCCAGACAAATCCTCGCCGACAGAACAATTTCTTTGCAGGCACGGCAGCTGCGGTTTTCAGCTTTGCCGTTCGCAACCGCGCACTTATCAGGGTGCCCGCATCTCGACATAATCACCACGGGTGCGCAGCGTAAAAGTCACCGGGGCATCTGTTCTGTTGCGCCAGAACCAGCCGTGATTTCCGCTGAAGGCGGCTGTCAGCGTGCCCTGCTGCCCGGGCACACTGCGACCCCGTTCATAGGCGATATTCTGCCCATTGCCATCGCCATGGGTATCAAAATTCAGCACCGCACCATTCGCGGACCCTTCAAACGTGGCCAGTGCGCCTTCCTCCATGACAAGCTTCACCTCGACCCCTTCGCCGGGGGTAAGCGTATAGCTCACCTCATCTCGCCAAACTGACGCGTTGAGTGAAGGATCAGCCACAGTTGCAGAGGGAAGCGCAACCGGTTCTGCGGGACGCTCTTGGGCAGTCTGGCTGTTGGCACCGATTGCTGCGGCAATTTCCGTCAGTTGCATTTCGATCGCGTCAAGCCGCACCGAGATGGCAGTATCTGTTGCACCGGCGGAGGCAGCAGTTGTCGGAGCAGCGAGGGCAGCGGCTTCTTCGGCGGCAACCTCATCATAGAGTTGTTGCTTGATCTCGCCCATTTCCACCAGACCGAGTATGCCCCCGACTCCGGTCGGGTCGATCCCGTATTCAGCCGGCAGCCAAAAGAGAACAAGGATCGCGCCCGCTGCAGCCGCCGCTCCTATGGTTGCGCGGACCAACCCGCCAGAGGTCGCCTCGACCCCTTTGATGTGACCGGAGGCAACAGGCTTTGATGGCTGACAGGGGTCAGCGTGTAAGGGGGGAACGGATGTGCTTTGAATATTGAAAGGATGTTTCATTGGTAAGCTCCAGAAGTTCAGGCGACAAAATAGCCGGCGATTTGGAAACCCATCAGGGCAAAGCCGGCGCTCATCATAAGGACGTTTGCGGCGTAGGCTTGACGCGCAAATGAGGGGGTGGCACGCCAGTGCGTCATTACCAGGAGGATCGCGGCCAGCGCCATGAGCTGGCCCACCTCGACACCGACGTTGAAGGCGATGAGATTGGCCAGAAGCCCGTCCGGCGAGATGTCATATTCGATGATTTTTGAGGCAAGGCCAAAACCGTGCAGAAACCCGAATATCAATGTTGCTGCTTTGGTATTGGGCTGAACGCCGAACCATTTCTGGTAAGCCCCAAGATTATCGAGCGCCTTGTAAACCACGGAAAAGCCGATGATTGCGTCGATGACGTAACTGTTGATGCCAAAGTCAAACCAGACCCCGGCCAACATTGTTGTTGAGTGACCAATGGCAAACAGGCTGACATAAATGGCGATATTCTTCATCCCGTAAAGGAAAAAGATCACTCCCAGAAGAAAAAGGATATGGTCATATCCCGTGACCATATGCTTGGCCCCAAGATAGAGAAAGGGGATGATGTTTACCCCCGTAACCTCCTGGATATACCCCTTGTCGCCCAGCGTAACCGCATGGGCAAGGGCGGCATCGCTCGCCAATGCGAGAATTGCCGCAAACAAAAGCAGCAGGATGGCCGGGTGTCGGACATGCCCGCGCAGACGGCCCTGCCATAGGGGCAGGATTACTTGGCGTTCCATAAATTTCATGTGATGGTTCCTGGAAAAATTTCAGTCAGAAATGGGACGTCAAACTGACTCCACTCTTTGGGGGGCGCCTCAGGCTTTGCAAAAGGTGGTCAGGAAAGAATTTTACGTCAGACAGGCCTATGTCAGGGCATCGCTCAAATCCGGGGCCCAGATGGCATGGCAAAGCCAGGTATTCGTGGCCGGTTTCATCGTAGGCATGCACCTCCATGCCATGCATTCTTTCCCAACCCTGGACATATCCAGGATCAAACTCAGCCAAGGATATATGCGCGCCCATTTGTTCGCCGAAGCGATCAGGCAAAGGCATTGCCCCAACAGGTGCAAGGACCAGCGACATCATCGCAAGTATAAAAACTATTCTGCGCAATCCGGCTCGTACTTTTCTAATCAGACCTGCCTCTTGTCATATCCCCCCGGGGGGATATGGAATCTATATGATAAAACCACAGTTGCACGCAACCCATCCAGACCTGATAAAGCGACTAAAACGCGCTGACGGCCATTTGCACCATGTGATTGTAATGATTGAAACCGGTCGGCCCTGCATCGAAATTGCAACGCAATTACAGGCCGTGGAGCGCGCGCTTACATCCGCCAAACGCACCCTGATCCATGATCATATCGAGCATTGTCTGGGATCCGGGGGCAAAGATGAACGTGCCGAGCTACGGGCGCTGGCAAAACTGCTTTGAAAGGCGGGCCATGCTGAAAATTCTTGCCAACCGCACCTACCGACACCTGTTTGGAGCACAGATCATCGCGTTGATCGGCACCGGCCTTGCCACGGTAGCGCTTGGCCTTCTGGCATGGCAAATCGCAGGCGAGAATGCAGGCATGGTTCTGGGCACGGCGTTTGCCATCAAGATGATTGCCTATGTAACACTTGCCCCCCTCGCCTCGGCTTTCGCCGACCGGGTGCCGCGCCGCCTGATGCTGGTGACACTGGATTTAATCCGGGCAAGCGTAGCGTTGGCCCTGCCTTTCGTCACTGAAATCTGGCAGATTTATGTACTGATTTTCCTGCTTCAGGCCGCATCCGCCGGCTTTACCCCGACCTTTCAGGCGACCATTCCAGATGTTTTGCCGGATGAGGCCGACTATACAAGGGCGCTATCTTTATCGCGGCTGGCCTATGACCTTGAGAGCCTGATTTCACCGATGTTGGCGGTAGCGCTGCTTAGTGTGGTGAGCTTTTCCACCCTGTTCTATGGCACGGTGATTGGCTTCGTCGCCTCTGCAGCTCTGGTTGTGAGCGTGGCCCTGCCAAGCCCTGTACAGACAACAAAGCGCAATGTCTGGGAACGCACGACGCGCGGCATTCGCATTTATCTCGCCACGCCACGCCTGCGCGGCCTTCTGGCGCTCAACCTCTGTGTGGCGGCGGCGGGGGCCATGGTCATTGTCAACACCGTAGTGATCATACAAACCCGTTTTGGCCTTGAGCAAAGCGCAGTGGCGCTGGCGTTGGCAGCATTTGGCGGTGGCTCCATGGTGGCGGCACTGATCCTGCCACGGTTGCTCAAGAGTATCCCGGACCGCGCGACAATGATCACCGGAGCGGCGCTGATGATCATCGGTACTGCTCTTGGCCCGCTGGCAACATCGCTGGCCGTGCTGGCCCCGCTCTGGTTATTGATCGGGTTCGGTTACAGCCTGACCATAACCCCCAGCGGGCGGCTCTTGCGAAACTCCGCACATGCCGAGGACCGCCCGGCGATTTTTGCCGCCCAATTTGCCCTCAGCCACGTTTGCTGGTTGTTCACCTATCCGCTTGCAGGTTTTTTAGGTGTAGCCCTGGGCCTTGATATGACGTTCCTGATATTGGCGGTGGTTGCGGCACTGGGGCTGATTGCCGCAACATGGCTGTGGCCCGCATTCGAGCCAGAGGCCCTGCCCCACGAACATCCCGACCTGCCGCCCGACCATCCGCATTTGCGTGAATATGGCAAAGAAAACCACCGCCACGCAATTGTGGTTGATGATCTGCATCGCCATTGGCCGCGCTCTTCGGGGCACATTGCCTGATTAAGGCAAAATTTAGCTCAACGGCCTTCCACAAGGCTCTCCCCCGCATTGGCCAACTTGTATTTGGACAAGGTCGATGAAGAAATTACCGGGCGCGGGGTACGTTTGGTTCGCTATGCAGATGATTTTGTTTTGCTTTGCAAAAGGAAAAAGACTGCTGAAAATGCCTTGGAAGATATTAAAAACCTGTTGGCAGAACATGGGCTGGAATTACACCCGCAAAAAACAAAGATCACCAGTTTCAAACAAGGGTTTCGTTTTTTAGGCCATGTATTTGTGCGTTCGTTGTTGTTTCAGGATACAGCTCTGGATGAAACCCCCAGGGAGGATGCTCTTGAGGCCATTCAGCTAACCTTGAGTTCCGATACCAAAGCAGAGCAAAAACGACTAAAAGAGATCGATGCAGATCCAGCAGCTGCCCTGAGCGGGTCAACACCTGAAGATTCGTCGCTCTCGCGGCGTTGGCGTACTTTTTATGTGCTGGAGCCGGGCCGGCGACTGGCCGTATCAGGGGAGGCTTTCGTGGTAATGGAGGGTGAAACCCGACTGCTTGGCATTTCTGCCGCCAAGGTAGGACGGATCGAGATTGGCAAGGATGTATTGATCGACACCGCGGCCCTTGATTTGGCCAGCGATCATCAGGTGCCATTGGTGCGGCTTAATGGATATGGCGCGCCCTGTGGAAAGTGGTTGCCAACCGGCATGGATCACGCAAAGCGTCATCTTGCTCAATTTTCTTTGAGCACAGATGAAGCGCGCTCCCTGGGCGTGGCCCGAAAAATCGTGGAAGCGCAGATAATGCGTGATACTGAGACAGGCAGAAAACCAGATGCAATTTGTGTTGAGAACGGCCCGGAATATATCAGTGGTACGCTGCATTTATGGGCGCAGAAGTGCGGCATTGAGCTGATTTATTCAGCCGGAAAAGCCTTAGCAAAATGCTTACATCGAGCGATACATAGTTCATACGCATAATTGATGCGCATAATTGACGCGCATGAAATTTTAGGACATAACTGCGATATTGGAGAACCCCATGGCAATTGCAAACTCAAGAAAACCTACGAACCTTTAATTAGACAGTTCGTTACTCGTCGAAGCTAAAAAGTTAAAAATTAACTTGTCACGAGCGGCTGAATCAGGTGTTCGATTGGCTGTAATGCATGCTCAATCGGAAAAATGGAAGGCTGATAATGCCGAGGCTTTGGAAAGCTCTAACACATTTGCAGCAAAGAATGGACTGCCCTTGCAGCAATTTCGACAATTCTAATGGCAAAATACGATACTTATCCAAACCCTGATGGCACAGGACTATTGCTCGATATTCAATCAGATTTGTTAGAGGGATTGAATACACGCGTTGTCGTCCCCCTGCTCCCCATGACCAAAGCCCCAATACCAGCCAAGCGCCTAAATCCAATTTTCCATATCAACAATGTAGATTATGTAATGATCACGCAATTTTTGTCTGCCGTGCCAAGAAGCATTCTCAAAAATCAAATCCGCAATATCGATGATAAATCGGACGAAGTAACAATTGCTGTTGATATGTTAACTCAGGGGGTTTGATACGTTCCCAGACCATATTGACACCATAATTTCTGGTAATCTCTGAATGAATAAGAATATTGGTCGCGGGCTTTTAACGCCACACGGCCAGACCGCCTGATTGAAACAACAGGTGCCGCAGCGATCAACGCCTATGAGGTAAAGCTGAAAAAGCTAAAATCCAAAAAAGCTCTATTCACCGAAAATCCAGCTAAAAACCTGCCCTTAATCAAGACTTTGATCAATCTTTTCGAACCGCTCTGGCGTTTCTGGCAAATCCTTGGGATCTCTGGACTTCTAACACCCCAGACCACCGGAAAACCCTTATTGCGGCTTTGAGCCCTCCGCCACATAAAGCCATAATTCATAGCGCACGGAAGCAAACTTTGATCTCAAAATTTGCGCAGCATGCACGTAAAACAAAGGAAATATAGCCAGATAGCAGACTCATAATTGAGTCGTCAGGCTATATCCCCATATCAGCGTGCAGTTTGTTTGGTGTGATGATTAATGCAATTTCCACGTTGTCCTTCATGCTCTATCCCAGTGTTGGCATTGTGAATTCAGGATCTGCCCGCATACCTGACGGCCAACGCGTGGTGGTGGTTTTAATACGGGTGAAAAACCGGACCCCTTCCATCCCGTGCATATGATGGTCGCCAAAGATCGACAATTTCCAACCACCAAAGCTGTGAAACGCCATCGGCACCGGAATGGGCACATTGATGCCAACCATGCCGACCTCAATGTCTTGGCTGAAGTTGCGCGCCACATCGCCATCACGGGTAAAAACAGCCGTGCCATTGGCGTATTCGTGCCCATGGATCAAATCAACGGCATCCTGGTAAGATTGCTTGCGCACGATCGCCAGCACCGGCCCAAAGATTTCCCCGCGATAGCAGGCCATGTCTTCGGTTACATTGTCCAATAGCGTGCCGCCGGTGAAAAATCCGTTTTCATAACCCTGTTTTTTCTGCCGGTAATTACGGCCATCAACCGCAACCCTGGCCCCCTGTGCCTCACCGCTATCAATATAGCCCTCGACCTTGGCCAGATGCTGCGCGGTAATCAGCGGTCCCATCTCTGAAGCCGGGTCCGATGCCGGACCAATTTTCAGGGCCTCGATCTGCGGGATCAGCTTTTCAATCAGCGCATCCGCCACCGCATCGGTGACCGGAACCGCCACCGAAATCGCCATGCAGCGCTCGCCTGCCGAGCCAAAACCGGCCCCCATCAGCGCACTTGCGGCCATGTCCAAATCGGCATCCGGCATGATGATCATATGATTTTTCGCGCCACCGAGCGCCTGCACACGTTTGCCATTGGCGGTTCCGGTTTGGTGGATATAGCGCGCAATCGGGGTCGAGCCAACAAAGCTCACAGCTTTAACATCAGGGTGATGCAACAGCGCGTCCACCGCCACCTTGTCACCATGCACAACGTTAAACACCCCGTCCGGCAGGCCGGCTTCGGTCAACCATTCGGCCAGCAGCACGGCAGCCGACGGGTCGCGCTCAGACGGTTTCAGGATAAAGGTATTGCCGGTGGCCAGTGCGATCGGAAACATCCACATCGGCACCATAACCGGAAAATTGAACGGCGTGATACCGGCGCAAACGCCCAGAGATTGCCGGACCATATAGCAGTCAACACCGGTGCCGACATTTTCGCTAAACTCCCCCTTCAGGAAGGTCGGCGCCGAGGTTGCAAACTCCACCACTTCCAGCCCGCGCGTAACCTCGCCCAGCGCATCATCATGGGTTTTGCCATGCTCGGCTGAAATAATGGCAGCCAGCTGATCGCCCCGTTCCCACAGAATGTTTTTGAAGCGGTCCAGAATGCGGGCGCGGCGCAGCGCCGGAGTTTTTGACCATTTCGGCCATGCGGCCTTTGCGGCTGCCACGGCGGCATCAACATCGCCAACCGCTGCCAGAACCACGGTTTTTTCGGCCTCGCCTGTGGCGGGGTTAAAAACCTCCTGCGTGCGATCAGACCGGCCCTTGTAGGCGGTACCATTGATGAAATGAACGATCTGGTCCATGGGATATCCTTTGTTATTTTAAATTGGACACGAAGCAGTATCCTGCTTTTGGAAGGTTTGATTTCAGACGTCGCGTTGAAAAATCCAGTCATGGTCCGGGTGGTTCTGAAACTGCCATTTGCGCAGCGGCCCAGCCATGACATTGAGGTAATACATCTCGTAGCCATAGGGCGCGCCGCAGGGGTGGTGGCCGCGGGGCACAAGCACCACATCACCATCATTCACAGCCATGGTTTCATCCAGCTCGCCGTCTTCGGTGAATACCCGCTGAAAGCCAAAGCCCTGCGCGGGGTTCAGCCGGTGATAATAGGTTTCCTCCAGATAGGTCATATCGGGGAAGTTATCTTCGTCATGCCGGTGCGGCGGATAGGACGACCAATGGCCCTGCGGGGTGAAAACCTCGGTCACCAACAGGCTGTCGGCAACGTCGCGGTTTTCCATGGCTATGTTATGAATATAGCGCGTATTGGCCCCTTTGCCGCGCTCTTCCAGCTCAATGCCCGCCGGCCCGATCACCGCCGCCTTATGGCCGCCCAGCCCCGGGGCCGAGCACACGGCGAGCACACAATCGGTGCTGGCGATCACCGACCACTCAGTCCCGTTTGGCACATAGGCGCAGGCGGGTGGCAGGCGTTCAAACACGCTCATGCGCTCGCCCAACTCACCAAAATCCTGCCCTGCGACAGAAACCAGTGCCTTGCCCTCGACCAACACGAGGATCACCTCGCGGTCACCGGTTTGCTCCCGCGCCTGCTCCCCGGCTTTCAGATGATAAAGCCCAAAACCGACATATTTCCAGCCCGCTGATTTCGGGCTGATATCATGCCGCTTTCCGGTTTTGCCTTTCGGCTTTCGCAATAGGTTTGCCATAGCTACCCCCTGTCCAATCCGACATTTTTTGCCATTTGTTTCAATGCTTTCAGCCCCATGGACTGATATTCAAACGGGTTCCTTTGCTCGGGGTCCTGTTCGGCCTCGATCACCAGCCAGCCATAATAACTGTGCTGTGCCGCAACGCTGAGCACTGGCTCAAACCGCACGCAGCCCTCCGGGTCACCCGGCACGGTAAACACCCCGCGCCGCACCCCCTCAAGAAACGACAGGTCTTTTTCTCGCACCTGTTGCATTATATCTGCGCGAATGTTTTTGGCATGAATATGCGCCACCCGCCCCATGTGGCGGGCCAATACCTCTGCCGGGTCACCACCGCCAAAATAGCAATGGCCGGTATCAAACAGCAGCCTGGTTACGGGGCCGGTGGCGGCCATGAAGCGGTCTATATCTTCGGGCGTTTCAACAATGGTGCCCATGTGATGATGATAAACCAGCGTGATGCCCTGTTCTTCGCAATATTGCGCAATGGCCTCAACATCCGCACCAAATGGCTCCCACTGATCATCAGCCAGACAGGGCTTTTTGTTCACCGCCACATCATCAGCCCCATGGACTGCATTGGAGGTTTCGCAGGTGATACACACAGTGCAGCCCATGGCCTTGAGCAGATCAAGATGCGGCTGTATTGCCTTTTTCTCGTCCTCAACCGAATGCGTCAGCAGATTCAGCGAATGCCAGCCCGAGACAAAACGTAAGCCATATGGTGCCAGAGCCTTTGTCAACGCTTTGGGGGTCGATGGCATTTTATGGCCCTTTTCAATGCCGTCAAAGCCTATTTCGCTGGCCTCCCGCAAGCACTGCTCAAGGCTGATATGCGCGCCAAGGCTCTGGTCATCATCATTGGACCATGCAATCGGGTTGGTGCCGTAAAGGATCATGACTTGTTTCTTTCTTTCAGCGCAGCCTCATAAGCAGCGCGGGCTTCGTTGACTTCGGGGCGGGTCGAAACCTCAGGCACCGCCACCTCCCACCAGCAGCTTCCCGCCTCGGTGGAGGGATAAGGATCCGTATCGAGCACAAACACCTCAACCCCTTTGCCGGTGCGCGCGGCCAGCGCCTGTTCCAGCTCGGCAATCGAGGCCACCTTTTGCGATGTCGCCCCCATAGCGGCGCTATGCTGCACAAAATCTATCGCTGACGGGGTTTCATGGCTGGCATGGTCCAACAGGTTATTGAACTCGGCATTTCCGGTGCTCATTTGCAAGCGGTTAATGCAGCCATAGCCACGATTATCGGTGATGATCAGGGTAAAATCCATGCCCATCACCACCGCTGTTGCCAGCTCTGAATTGGCCATCATATAGGTGCCATCTCCGGTAAAACAAATTACATCCCGAGCAGGCTCGGCCATCTTCAGCCCCATAGCGCCCGCAATTTCATAGCCCATGCAGCTATAGCCATATTCCATATGGTAGCTGCCCGGATTGCCAGCCTTCCAGAGCTTGTGCAGCTCACCCGTCATGGTGCCAGCGGCGCAGATCACAACCGTATCTTTGCTGGCCGCCCGCTGCACCGCACCAATCACTTGCATGTCGGTGGGCAGGGTGTTGCCTGCCAACGGGGCGGCTGTCACGGCGTCCACTTCGCCAAACCAGTTGGATCGAAGGCTTTTCGGCTGTTCCTGCGAGCGGTAATCACCAAGCGCCGCCCCGAGCAATTCCAACCCGATGCGCGCATCCGCTACCAGCGACATCGCCCTGTGCTTGAGGCTGTCATAAGGCTGCACATTCAGCGCCAGTATTTTGCGCGCCGGGTTTTTGAACAAGGCCCATGAGCCGGTGGTGAAATCCTGAAAGCGGGTGCCAATGCCAAACACCAAATCCGCCTCGGCGCAAACCGCATTGGCGCTGTCAGCCCCCGTAACGCCCACAGGCCCGAAGTTTAGCTTATGGTCCCATGGCAAGGCGGATTTTCCCGCCTGCGTTTCGACCACTGGAATGTTATGGACTTCAGCAAAGCGGCGCAGCGCGCCACAAGCTTCGGCATAATGCACCCCGCCGCCTGCCACGATCACCGGATTTTTAGCGGCTTTCAGCGCCGCAACTGCACGGGCAAGCTCGCCAGCATCAGGCGCGGGCCGCCGGATATGCCATGTCTTTTTCTCAAACATAGGCAGGGGGAAATTATAGGCTTCGGCCTGCACATCCTGACAAAATGCCAGCGTTACCGGCCCGCAAATGGCGGGGTCTGTCAGCGTGTGAAACGCCCGTGGCAAGGCCGTAAGCAGCTGCTCGGGGCGAGTAATACGGTCAAAATACCGGCTAACCGGCTTAAAGCAATCATTGGCGCTAACCGTGCCATCGCTAAAATCCTCAACCTGTTGCAGCACCGGATCCGGACCGCGATTGGCAAACACATCACCGGGAATTAACAGCACCGGCAAGCGGTTCACATGCGCCAGCGCTGCCGCTGTCACCATATTGGTGGCGCCGGGCCCGATAGAGCTGCTGACCGCCATGGCGCGCTTGCGGTTCAGCTGTTTGGCATAGGCAATGGCGGCATGGGCCATGGTCTGCTCGTTATGGCCACGATAGGTTGGCAGACGGTCGCGTGCCTCATAAAGCGCCTCGCCAATTCCAGCCACATTGCCATGGCCGAAAATCGCCCAGACCCCCTCGATAATCCGGTCGCCATCCTCGTTAAACTGGTTTTCGATATAGCGCACCATGGCCTGTGCAGCAGTTAAGCGGATGCTTGTCATCGGTTTTCCTCTCGTGCCTTGTCCCATATGCTGCATAATGCTGCGTATTTTTTCGCCATGTCCTGAACGGCCGCCGCGTCGGAAATTTCATCCTTCATCCAGCCCCGCGCCGCATCACCAAATATTGTCCGCCCGACCGCAAACCCCTTGACCAGATCGTGTTGTGCCGCCTGAGAAAAACTCGTGAACAAATCTTCGGCCGAGGCATCCAGCCCCAGCACCACAATGCCGCGTGTATGCTCGTCATTGCGCTCAATGGTCTTGACCGCCGCCGCCCAGCAGGCCGCATCACGATACGGCTCCAGTTTCCACCAATCGGGATATATGCCGATATCATACACGCGCTGGATCATCGCTGAAATGCTGGCTTCGTCAACCGGCCCGTGTTTGCTCAAGATAGGTTCCAGCAAAAACTCCAGCCCGTTGCGACGGCTGGCGGCAAACAGGCGCAACAGGGTCGCTTCCTGCGCGGCTTTCAGATCATCGGGGTCATCGGGGTGATAAAAGCACAGCACTTTAACCACATGCTCGCGCGGCCATTCATTCAGCCCGCCAAAATCCAGCCCTATTGCCGGTTCCAGCCGCAACGGGCGCGATCCGGGCCATTCAACGGTGTTACCAATCCATAGCCCCTGCCCTGCCGCTTCCCACAGCGCTTTTTGCCCAAGGCGGTTGTCGCACAGCAAACCGTATCCGTCGCGGCCAGCCGACACCTGCAACAAGGCTTCAAGACACAGCACCTTGAAGGAACCAATTTTCTCTGGCGTGGCGCCTACCATTTCCTCAAGTTGCATACGGTGGTCAAAGGCAAAGATGCGCATATCCGGCCAGTTGCCCTTGCGGGTGGCGGCCCAGTGGATCTGCTCCAGCACTTTGTCTTTGCGCAAAGCCGGGTTTTTTACACCGCGCTCCAGGAAGAACTGCAATTCATCCCAATCGGGATAGGCCGGGGTGCAGCCGTGGCGGGAAACCGCAAATGCCCCGCAGGCGTTGGCCCATGTCAGCGATACCTCCCAGCTTTCGCCCTTCAGCCAGCCGCGCAGCAGACCAGACATAAAGCCGTCACCAGCGCCCAGCACATTAAACACCTCAATCGGAAAGGCGGGGCCGGAAATGCCTTGATCAAGATTGTCGGAAACAGGGCCTTCAAATGCCACCGCCCCCATTGGGCCGCGTTTGCATACCAGCGTTGCCGCTGTTAATGCCCGCACGTTTTTCAGCGCCTGCACCGTGTCAGTGGTGCCACCGGCGATGTGGAATTCCTCTTCGGTGCCGACAATCAGGTCAAACAGCGCCAGCGTCTTTTGCAGCTTCGCCGTCACCACAGGGCTATCAATGAACCGCTCTTCGCCCGCGCCGTGCCCCGCCAGCCCCCAAAGATTGGGGCGGTAGTCAATATCCAGCGCCGTGCGCGCGCCGAATTTACGCGCCAGATGCAGGGCTTTCAGCACCGCGGCTTCGGTGTTGTCATGGCTCAAATGGGTGCCGGTTACGGTCAGGCAGCGGGTATCGCGGATCAGGTCAGGGTCAATATCATCCTCGCACAGCGCCATATCAGCGCAATTTTCACGATAGAAAATCAACGGAAAATGTGTGTCATCACGAATGCCCAGCAACACCAGGGCAGTTAATCGATCGGGGTCGGTAATAACGCTGCGCACATCTACGCCCTCGGCGGCCAGCTCCTCGCGAATGAAACGGCCCATATGCTCATCCCCGACCCGGGTTATCAGCGCCGATTTCAGGCCCAGACGCGCGCATCCGGCCGCAATGTTGGTCGGAGAGCCGCCGATATATTTGTTAAACGACCTCATGTCTTCCAGCCGCCCGCCAACCTGCGCGCCGTAAAGGTCAACCGAAGACCGACCAATAGTCACTACATCGAGTTTCACGCGCACTCCCTTCAGGCAATCCAGATTACGTTATTGATCGCCGCTAATAAGTTTCATCTTAATGGGATTGTAGAATATAAATTCCATGAATAAAAGGCTTGAAATTTATTTTTCATCAAGCGCCAACCCACGGCGCGTACCTACAGCCACTGCCAGTGTTATCGCCAGAGACAGCGGTGCCGTAAGGGCGCGGAATGACCCGACATCTGCCTCTGAAACTGTCAAAACTGTTGCCTTCAAATGGTGCAGCGGAGAGTTGATAGCGTCTGTTATGGCAACAATATCGCAGCCCCGCGATCGCGCGAAATTCGCAAGGTCAAGGGTTTCTTGCGTATAGGGCGCAAAGGTTATCACCACCAGAACATCATCAGGCAAAATAGCGTGCCGGTGATCCAGATTGCCAAATTTTCCGTGCAGCATGGCGGGAGCGTTCATCTTTTCGAACGCATAGGCAAGATATGTCGCAACCGGAAAGGCGCGACTAAGACCAACAATGTGAATCATCGGGGCCTTTGACATTACAGCGACGGCGTGTTCCAGCACGTCTGGCTCGACCGAACCTGCCAGGTTTTCCAGTGAAGCGCGGCCTGCGTCAATAAACTCGACCAGCAATGTTGACGGGCTTTCTTCGCCACTGGTGCGCAATGCCTCCAGCCTGGTCGCATAGTCGGGCCAGCGTTGGGTAAAAGCATCCCGAAACATACGTTGCATTTGCGAATACCCCGAAAACCCCATCAACTGACAAAAACGCATAAAGGCCGATGGCTGCACCCCGGCCGCCTTTGACAGATCTGCAACGGTTGACACCGCAATAATGTCGGTGTTTCGGGCTACATAATCTGCACATTGGCGCAAGCGCTTTGGCAAGCCGCCGGTGATTTCAACCAACCTGACCTGGAACTCTTCAAGCGTTTTCGGGGCGTCGGGTTTTGTCATTATTATTCTTTCATTTTGGCTTGACAGAACGTCAGGCATGCCGCATTCCATAGATTAGAACATATATTCTATCAAAGGTCGGGTATAATGTCCAACAGGAATCGGTGTTCGGTATTTCAGCAAAGGTTGTGCAGATGACAATAAGATTTGCCCTTCTAGGGGCCGGACGCATCGGGCAGGTTCACGCCAAGGCGGTGGCCTCTAACCCGCAGGCGATACTGATAGCGGTAGCGGATGCGTTTGAGGAGGCCGCCACTGCATTGGTAGCTGAATTTGGCGGCGAGCTGCGCAGCATAGAGACCATCGCGGCATCAGACGATATTGATGCCGTGCTTATCTGCACTCCGACCAACACCCATGCCGACCTGATTGAAAAGTTTTCCCGTGCCGGAAAAGCGGTTTTTTGTGAAAAACCGATTGATCTGGATATGGGCCGGGTCAAGGCCTGCCTAGAGGTTGTCGATAACACCAACGCCACGCTGATGGTTGGGTTCAATCGCCGGTTTGACCCGCATTTTATCGCCCTGAAAGATGCCATTACTGCCGGTAAAATTGGTGAGATCGAAATGATCAATATTATCTCCCGCGACCCCGGCGCGCCTCCACCGGAATATATAAAAGTCTCGGGCGGGATATTCAAAGACATGTCGATCCACGATTTTGACATGGCGCGGTTTTTGCTGGATGAGGAGATTGAAACCGTGATGGCCAGCGCCTCGGTTCTTGTGGACCCAGAGATCGGCGCGCTTGGTGACTACGACAGCGCCAGCATTATCCTGACCACCGCCAGCGGCAAACACTGCGCCATTTCCAACTCGCGCCGCGCCACCTATGGCTATGATCAGAGGATCGAGGTGCATGGCGCCCTTGGCTTGGTCAGCGCCGAAAACCAGCGCCCCGTCAGCATTGAACTGGCCAACGCCGACGGCTACACGCGCCCGCCATTACATGATTTTTTCATGACCCGCTACATCGCGGCTTACGGCGCAGAAATCAACGCCTTTATCGGGTCGCTGGTAAGCGGAAGCGCCGCCTCGCCAAGCGGTCAGGATGGTCTGGCATCTTTGCTGATTGCAGAGGCCGCGCTAAAATCCGTTAAAGAAGGCCGCGCTATAAAGCTGGCTGACCTCAGCTGACGCGGGCGTGCGCCCCTATCAGCAGTTTTTTTAACGGCTCTGACAATGCGGGGGTGGCGCATAGCACCTCCCCGCCATCTGCAATAAACCCATCCATGGGCGGGCAAACCACCTCTGCTCCGGCTTCCTGTGCGATCAACAGGCCGGCCAGCGCATCCCAGCTGTTCAGGTGCTTTTCGTAATAATAGTCGGCCACACCTTCGGCCACCCGCACCAGCCCGATGGCCGCCGAGCCGATTTTTCGATGCTCTATTCCGGCATCAAACAACGCCTGTAACTGGCTCAGGTATAGCCCGAACGGTGTGCGCCGCGATGCCCCGAGAATACCCATTGCCACCTGTGGGTCACGGGTATTCGAGACAGTAATAGCCTCACCATCCCGCCATGCCCCGCCGCCCATACGCGCCGCATAAATCCGGTCAGTCGGGCTGTCATGAATGACCCCGAGAACGGTTATGCCACCCTGCACATAAGCAATCGACACCCCCCAATGCCGCAAGCCGCGCAGGTAATTCGAGGTGCCGTCAATCGGGTCCACTACCCAGGTGCCGCCTTGCCCGGCCGTGCCGCCGGTTTCTTCACCGATGAACCCATCCTCCGGGAAGGCCCGTTTCAAGGCTGATTTGATCGTGTCTTCTGCGTGTTTATCTGCTATCGTCACAAAATCCTGCGTGCTCTTTTGCTCGACACCAAGCGCCTCGCCTTGGCTTTCATTCCAGAACCGCAACGCTTCTCGCCCCACATCCCGCGCCAGCTTGCGGGCAAGGTTCAGCCGCATGGTCAGGTCATCATCAATAGTCATTTTGGTTCATTGCCTGGAAATGACGGCGCACCTTCGGGTAGGATGCCAGGATTTTGAACCGGTTCGGGTAATCCAAGTTTACCATGTCGGGCTTGGTTTCAAGATAGCTACCCAGATCATCCCAGTTTGATCGTCGGCTGTAAATCATCGAACGCACGCCGAGCGCGGCACATTTGGAAATTTCAGACAGGTCATCACGTTCCACATCAAATTCTATAATCTGGGCATCATAGGCATTGACCGCCTCTGCCACCGAGGAATATTTCCAGCGCGGTGCCATCAGAATTATTTCGGGGGATTGATTGCGCAGCCAGCGCAGCAGTTCGATGTCGCCACTCCAGAAAAAACACTCCTCCAACATGCCGTGCGTCCTGACGGTTTCCAGCAGCGCCTCAGCGTCAGCATTCTTCACCTCGATGTAAATGCCGCATTGGCCGCGAGCCATCTTAAGGAATTCTGCAAGGACGGAGACGTTGTGTTTGGTCTGACCTCCACGAAACCATTCACCCGCATCCAGCGACTGGATATGCGCCAATGTGTGTCTGGCCACTGGCCCGTTACCATTGGTTGTCCGATCCAGATCAGCATCATGGATCACCACCAGTTCCCCGTCCAGGGTCGTGCGGATATCCAGTTCAACAAACTGAAAGCGTTGATCAATACAAATCCTTGTTGCTTCAAGGGTGTTTTCGGGCGCGAGATTATTGGCCCCCCGATGGCAGACAATTTCGATAGGCTGGTTCGGGTCCTGCCTGTAGGGCTTGAGTAGTTCGGGGCGATTGGAGCAGATACCCATGATCGGTTTGTCCAGTAAATTCTCCAGAATTTCTATGCGGTCCTCGTCCCATAGGATAATCTGGTGACCCCGCAACCTTTGCATCAGGTCACCGGTGAGCAATAGATCGGGTCTTTCCGACGCATGTCGCCAACAAATATGCACGATGTCGGCCGCGGTGCCATGCAGATATTCCAACGGATCAGCGCCGATTGGAACGAGCACGGAAAGCGGGTATTCACACCCTTGTTCGCGCAAATCGGCGATCCACTCAACATTAAACGAACCAAGACAGGCAAAGCGGAAATTTGCCGCTTGCAACAGTTTTAACGCCACCAATCCGGCGCCTTCATCCTTGATTTCTATGTAAAGGCCACATCCGTATTTTCTGGCAAGGTCCATGACCTCTTCCAGCCGGGAAATACGCTGCCCTTCAGGCAATTGCACCGCTGAAATCGTCTTCCAGTCAGATTGCGAAACGCGCAAATCCTGCCCGGCAACGCGCGTGAGATCATCATCATGGGTAACAACGCATACGCCGTCGGCGGAAAGATGCACGTCCAATTCCCACATTTCAGCAAAAACGCCAGCAGCGATCTGAAAGGCCTTTAGTGTGTTTTCCGGCGCATGATCGCAGGCACCACGGTGGGCGATGGCCAGAGGATGACCCGTAGCAAGGGTTTCTGGCCAGCCAAATTTTTCCAACCAGTCTTTTGTCAGGGTCAAATCAGCAGTCCATCTTTATCAAATACCAGCATGTGTTCGGCATCAATGCCCCAGTTAACCGCGTCACCTATTTTTACCGGCGAGTGGCTGCCCTGAATCGAGCGTAAAATATTTCCGTCCGGCAAAGTGACAACGTAAAGGGTTTCACGCCCCTGTGCCTCGATCATCGAAACCGTGCCCTTGATCATCACACCCTTGTCGGGCTGATAATATTCGGGCCGGATACCAACGCGCACCTCGCGCCCGGCATGCGAACCGGCTATGGCCTTGCGCACTGGAATTTTAGCGCCGGTTGCTGGCTCGATGAAGCTGCCATTCTGAATTATGCCGGTCAGAAACGAAATCGGCGGCGACCCCAGAAAACCGGCTACATAATCGGATACCGGATTGTTATACATGTCTGACGGTTCGGTGATTTGTAATATTTTTCCAGCATCCATAATCGCTATGCGGTCGCACATGCTCATGGCTTCGACCTGATCATGGGTTACCAGCACCGCCGTTATGCCGGTTTCGCGCTGGATA
The DNA here is from genome assembly GCA_024279575.1 of Alphaproteobacteria bacterium. Lineage (GTDB taxonomy): Bacteria > Pseudomonadota > Alphaproteobacteria > Rhizobiales > Devosiaceae > DROE01. The sequence continues at coordinate 21,765 of JAJRRJ010000071.1, forward strand.
CGGCGGATTTCAGAGCGCATTTCAAGGCGCAAGGTTGCGTCCAGATTGGCCAGCGGCTCATCCAGCAGCAAAACATCAGGGCGGCGGATCAAGGCCCGCGCCAAGGCAACCCTTTGTTGCTGCCCGCCCGATAATTCACCGGGGCGGCGCTTTAGCAGCGGCCCGATATGCACCATCTCGGCAATTTCATCAACCTTGCGCTGGATTTCGGTGCTGGTTTCCTTGCGCAGTTTCAGCGGGAAACCGATATTATGGGCAACGTCCATATGCGGATAAAGTGCGAATGACTGGAACACCACGCCTACATTGCGCTCTTGCGAGGTGATGTTGGTTACGTCGCGATCCCCAAACAATATCCGGCCACCATTTACCTTGTGAATGCCGCAAATCGCAAACAGCGTGGTTGATTTGCCGCACCCGGAGCCGCCCAGAAGGGCAACCATTTCACCATCATGGACCTCAAGATCCATTTCATCAATCACGGTCAGATCGCCGAAATTTTTGGTGAACTTATCCAATAATATACGCATTAGCCCTTCGTGCCCCCACTGTAGATATTCATCAACCTGTTCTGGAAAAACACGAACAGTATTATGACCGGGATGACGTAAAACACACCCACCGATTTAAATAAGGCCATGTCAAAATTTTGATCATCGGCTATCAGGGCTGCCAGATAGACCGACAACACCTGCACCTTGTTATCCGGTGCCAGCACCAGCGGTAAAACAAATTCCGACCAGCCGGCGAGAAACGAAAAAATGCCCAGCGCCAGAATGGCCGGTTTCACCTGCGGCAGCACCAGTTTGGTCCAAACCTGAAACCGTGTCGCCCCGTCCTGAATGCCCGCCATCTCTATCTCCCACGGCACCGTGTCGTAAAAACCCTTCATGATCCATATCCCGAACGGCAGTTCCAGCGCGCTCTTCACCAAAATAACGCCAATCAGAGAGTTATATAGCCCCAGCATTTGCAGGATCAGGAAAATTGCAATGAGCAATGTGACTGTCGGGAAGGCGTGCAAAACCATGATACCGCCCAGAAAAAAGGAGCGGGCGGGCAATTGCAGGCGGGAAAGCGCGTAGCCGGCAGATGAAGAGACCGCCAGCACAATGGCGGTTGTCGCGGTGGCAAAAACAAAGGTGTTCCAGGTCGCCAGCCAGATCGAGGGTCGACCGGGGATGGTTTCGGTGAGAAGCCGCCAGTGCTCAAGCGTGAATTCATTGGGGATCATCGAGCCCGGCGGGGTGTTGGTGATGGTATCCACAAACAGGTAGATATACATCAGGATCAACGGCGCTGTCAAAACACCCAGAAACAGGATGATCGGCCATTTTCGGTAGTTTCCACTCATAACGACGTTCTCTTTCTCATTCAATCTTTGGTGGGGCGGTCAGGTTTTTGAAGTCAAATAGCTTGAGATAAATCAGCGACACGCTGATGCCAATGACCACCAGAACCAACGATAGCGCCGCACCATATCCGTATTGCAGCGCCCCCCCATAGTTGGACAGCGCTTTCAGATAGGTGGACAGCGCCCACACTTCGGTTGCCCCGCCCGGCCCGCCATCTGTGGCCAGCAATATATACTCAAACGACGTCAGCAGTGACAGCGTCTGATAGATGGTGATGAAAAGGATCGGCCAGCGCAACTGTGGCAGAATGATATGCCATATTTGCTGCCTGCGGGTGGCGCCGTCGACCTCGCTGGCATGAAACAGCGCTGGCGGAATGGCCTTGATGGCTGAGGAAAAAATCAGCATCCCCATCGAGGCCCCGACGATACCGTTAATCAAAATAATAAAGGTCCAGGCGTTGGCCGGCGTATCCAGCATCCAGTTGCGCGGGGCAAAGCCCAGCGGCTCCAGAATCACCGACAAAAACCCGGTATCCCAAGCCAGCCATTTCCACATCAGCACATAAAGCACCGGCGGCGTGACCCGTGGCAGCAGCCAGATTGATCGGAAAAACCCCGCAGGGCGCGATGGCATGTAATGGGTCGAGATCGAGAGCACCAACGCAAAACCGGTGTTAAACAGGATCAAGGTTGCGAACACGTAAAACAGAGTATTGATCAATGTCTTTTTGGTATCCGGCAACTCAAGCATGGTTTTGAAATTTTGCGTGGTAAAGGTCCAGCCGGTATAGGCAACGTCAACCAACGCCTCGGTCTGCGCGTTGTTTAGCACAATGCCAAAACCGGCTATCGCCGCCAGCATCTCTTCTGGCGTATCAAAACGGGTGTTGACCACGGATCGCTCGAATTCTGCAGAAATCAGCTTGATAGCCCTCGTCGACGACGGTCGGGCATTTAGCGATTTGATTGCCACCTCGACATCCCGCCGGCGGTCAAAGCTTTGACCCAGAAACCTTGCCTCCAGCTCGCGGATGGCGGCCGCATCGCCTCCGGCCTCTGCTGCCGCTTGCAGACCTGCCTCGTCAATTGTGTAAACACGTTGCATTAGCTGGTCGGCCAGGGCCTCCTCGCCAAAATGGCTTCTTAAGGGCCGCATCGAGCTTTCCGAAACCATATAGGAACCGCCGGTAATGCCGGTCGCCGTGCTCATGTTGGTAAAACCGAATATACCTGTCAAAATAACCGGCGCCAAAAAGAACAGGATAACAAAAATGCCCGCAGGGGCAAGGAGGTACAATCCGAGGTGTTTTGAGTTTCCCATTGTGGTCCCTGATATTTATTTAGCCTCCGGCGCAGACGCCCCGCGCCGGAGAAATTGCTATGTTAGCGGATAACGATATTGTCGCCCAAAGCTGCCTTAAGCTCGGTTTCAACATCGGCAATCGCTTCATCGACGGTTTTTTGCCCCGTCCAAGCGGCTTGCAGCCCGCCGAACATGACTTCAAAATACTGCCCGAAGTTCACATTGTTGGGCTGTGCCGAGGCATATGGCAGCAACACAGGCGTAGCCTCACGGATCCAGCGATCATCCGCATAGAGGCCAACGGTTTCTTGGGCCTTGGATATCCCCAGCTGGGCCGAAAGGACGGCATGCAATGCATTGGTCCGTGGCTCTGACGCGATGGTTATCAACTCACCGGTGATGCCCATTATATCCTCGTCATCCTGACTTGTCATCAGATAGACCAACGGCTGGGTCAGCGTATTGGCGCGGCCATTATCGCCGCCGCCAGGAACCAAGGAAAAGCTGGCATTTGCAAAGAAATCCAGCTCGTATTTCCCGGTCCACTCAGCAAACTGCCAAGTGCCACCTTGCCACATGCCGACCTGACCAGAGGTCAATGCACCATGCCATTGATCCCATGGTGTGCCAATGTGGTTTTTGCTTATTACGCCCAGCTCAACCGCATCAACAAAGAACTGATAGAACTCGGCCATCGCGGTTTTATCCAACAATAGACGGCCGTTGCCATCCTCCATTTCACCGCCGAAGGCCATATAGAACATCCAATAGTCAGGGCCTTTGGATGGACGAGGCCAGAAACCCTTGTTTTCTTCAACCAGTCCTGCGTCGATCATCTTTCTGGCATCAACCAGCATATCCGACAACGTATAGTCACCGAGCCGTATCCTTTCCGCAAGCCCGTCAAGGTCGGCATCGGAATAGCCGATGGCCTTCATGTGGGGTTTCCAGAAAAAGAACGGACGCGATTCGGCATCCTGCGGGATAGCCCATACCTGATCCTGAACCGACGTGATTTCCAGCAGGTTCGGGTAAATATCGTTAAGCGGCCAGGAATCCAGATCAACATAATCCTCGACCGGCACAATCAGGCCAGACTGCGCCCACGGCGCTATGTCGACATGAGATGCCACAACAATGTTGGGCGCCGTGCCGGCTTCAGCCGCGAGCGTAACACCTTGGCGAAACTCATCCCATTGCGTGAAGGGCTTGCCCTCGATATTGATGTGAATTATCTCCCCCCGGACCGCATATTCGCGCTCAAGCTGCTCGGCGGCAATTTCAATTGCGCCGATGCGGTAAATGTCGCTCGGGCCAGCGGCTGCCCAGACCGAAATGTTATATTCTGTCCCCTCGCCGGCCAAGGCAACGCCCGGTCCGACCGTCAACATTGTTGTTGTTGCCAAGGCAACCAACAGTTTTCTACTATTTTTCATTTTCTTCTCCCATACATTTAGCCAAAACTGACTACATATTCAGCGCCGATTGCGCCCTCTGCAGCAGTATACGCATATTTTCCACAAACCGCAAAGAATTTTCTGTAATTAATTTATTTGGTAAATATATTCTATTATTAGGGCGTTTTTTTTGCGAACGTCCGTTTGGTATCAGCAGTCACTAAAGGCGGAGTAGCGGTAGTGTGAGGGCGGTGGTGGCCCATTGTCCAACAGTCAGGCCAAACCGGCAGCCGGTGAACCATGCAATGAGAACGCCCATCAGCGTCGCCCTTTCCGCCAGCCGTCCCAGCGGGCGTATTATGCGTTGGTCCTTCAAAGCCGCCTGGGCCAGTCTGGTTTGATAGTTGGTTTGCTGAAGGCTCCACACGGCAAATATCAAGGCCAAAACACCAGCTAAAATTCCGCCTATTTCAAAGCGCAGGATGGTGCGTCGTACATAGGGGCTTCAAGCATTTTTTTAACATCGGTGCCATCTCGATCCTTTTTCAAGGGAGTCGGAGTAAGCTTGAAGGTAAGCCAGATCACAAATATTAAACCAAGGATAATGAGAGCCCAAAACCCAAAGCCTTCAGGTGCTGTAGAATTGGCTTCCCCAGTGAACGGGATGCTAAAATATCTCCAGTCAGAACAAACATGCCAATGCTGAGGACAATGAACCCAATGCCTGCGCCAAGCATGATTGACAACAGGAGCTTTACTGAAGGCTGTCCTGCATTTTTATGACCATCTTTATCCATGAATTTCCCAATGCCCAAAATGTGCTAACATCGTTATTCATGGCTTGCTACACTTCGCGTGTAGTTTTACTGCAATTCCCACAAATTCTGCTGTCATTTGCTGTCATTCTTATCGGTTTTTACCCCCCGTAAGCCTGCCAGAAAAACACCATCGTTAGCACAGTTCCATAGATGATTATGCTTATCCGCAACACGTTTTCAGGGATAAACTTTGCCAGCCGCGCCGCCACATATCCCCCCACCAGTGCGCCCGCAAAAACCAGACTTCCTTCATACCACGCGATGGAGCCGGAGAGGGCAAATCGCACCACAGCGATCGTGGCCACTACTGCCGAAAGCAATAGTTTCATGCCATTCATCGCATGAATATTGGAAAATCCGGCCAATGCAAAAAACGCCAGTAAAATGATGCCCAGTCCGGCGTTGAAAAACCCCCCGTACAGGCAAATAAAAGTAAGCAATAACAACAGGATAACGCCTACCAGCCCGCCGCTACGCCCACTTTTTTTCGCCCGCGACCCGATCCATTTGTTAATTCGGCCACCCACCGCAAATAATAAAACAGCGACCCCCATAAGCCATGGAACGACAATAGAAAACTGCGCATCGCTAACCCTGAGAAGTAACTCCGCCCCCAAAAATCCACCAACCAGCGCCGCCAGAATATAGGGCACCAGCTGTCGTCGGTTCTTTCGGATTTCCGGCCAGAAACCAACCGCGCCGCTGATATAGTCCGGCCATGCGGCAAACGTGTTGGTGGCGTTGGCAAGCACAGGGGGCACACCGGCCAGCAACAGGGCAGGAAAGGCAATAAATGATCCCCCTCCGGCAAGCGAATTGATCGCCCCGGCAATCAGCCCGGCGCCTAAAAGCAATATGATTTCAACAGCGGCGTCCACGATAAATCCTCAGGTTCTTCAGTGCGCAGGCTGGCCGCTGGCACGGCAAAAGTCCAACAAATTCAACAGATAGGGACATTTAATTTAAATGGTCAATGGGGCACTTGTTATTCATCGTAAAAATACGATATAATAATTTACATGACAACACTCAAATTCTAACACCCTAAGGATAGTGCCGATGACCAACCAAGTTGCGCCAATTGATTTATACTTTTGGATGACCCCAAACGGATACAAAATTTCCATAATGCTTGAAGAACTGGGCGTTCCCTACACGGTTCACAAAGTGAATATTGGCAAAGGCGAGCAGTTTGAACCCGGGTTTCTCAAAATTTCCCCAAACAATCGAATTCCTGCAATTGTTGACCCGGAAGGACCGGGAGGTGCGCCAATTTCTGTTTTTGAAAGTGGCGCAATCCTGAAATATCTGGGTGAAAAATTTGGAAAATTCTATCCAAAGGATCCCCGCAAACAGGTGCAGGTTGATGAATGGTTGAATTGGCAAATGGGGGGCTTTGGCCCAATGCTCGGCCAAATGCATCATTTTGCGGTTTTTGCGAAGGAAAATATTCCCTACGCAATCGATCGCTATCATACTGAAGCAAAAAGGCTTTATGGCGTTTTGGATCGGCAGCTGGAGGGAAAAGAGTATATTACAGGCGAGTTTTCTATCGCTGATATTGCTGCCATTGGCTGGGCGCGTGTCCATGAGAAACAACGGATAGACATCGCTGATTTCCCCAATGTGGGCAAATGGATTGCGCGCATGCTGGCGCGGCCAGGTGTGAAAAAAGGTTTAAAAGTTGGCCAGGATTAGGCGAATTAACTGGGTGAAGCGACGCGCGTCCAGTCCTCACCCATGCAAATCAGATTAAATAAGACACACCCTGAAAGGCGGATATTGTTGCTGTCTGTGACCTCAAGAAACCCCTCATAGGTCTCGCCGTTTTCGGGATTATAAATTTTACCATCTATACGATCAGCCGCTGTTTGAGTGTGTAGAACTAAAATTTGCAAATTCTGAATTGGGCGAGACCTCAGTGTTGGATCCTTGTTCAAAACATCGGTAAAGTCCCCTTGCGCAGCGACAGCATCTTCACCGTATTTGTCGATAAGGTGTTGAGGAATAACGATCTTTGAAATAAATCCGCAATATCCAAGGTCACACATTTCAATGGTGATTTCTGAATTTGACTGGGTGAGCCATGTTCCTAAAACCGGGGAGTTTTCGTCGAAGGATCCCGCAAAGGCAACGGAGTTTGCCAGAAAGAACTGCCCGGCCAGTACCAGGGCCGATCCCAAAAAATTTTTGCACAAACTAACAGGGCGCTTACGCCACCATTTTTCGCTATGAAACAAAATGAACGCCACCAGCAATTTCCTCCAACCTCAGGTGGGAAACTGATGAAGATTGTTGTTCCGTTCGTTTTAACAATCAAGAGTTAATTTATCGCGAGTTCAATTCACATTTTGCTCAATTCATTCGCAAAATTTCCCGGTAGCACAAAAACCGCTTGAAAGCTGTGGAAATGCCTATTAAGCACGGCGGTGGAGAGGTGGCCGAGTGGCTGAAGGCGCTCCCCTGCTAAGGGAGTAGGCGAGGAATCGTCTCGTGGGTTCGAATCCCATCCTCTCCGCCACTATCCCCCGAGAACCCGTTCTCCGTTTGTGGCTGACCCCGAATTTTCTTGTTGTTTTCAAAGGTTATAGCCGACGGGCTGTTGAGTGCCCTTCTGGAGGTTTGGCGGGAAATGGTTCTCCACCCCCCGATATTCTCCAAAGCTGTTGCCTAAAGGGGTTTTGGTTCAATTTTGTAAGTTCTTGTAAAACAACAATAATTTAGAGCGTCCGTTTTTCCCAGTTCGAACTTCCGTGCGCTGTGCGAAGGTGTCTGGGGGCGAACAATTTGCATCCTCTACGTCTATATTTGCCCACCGACGCCTTTGAATTTCTCAACGAATGCCGCGATTTTTTGGAAAACGCTCTGCTTTTTGGTCAAAAACTGTGGGTTTAACGGACTCATTTTAGGCAAGATATCATTCAACTCTGTGCCATTTTCGCTAGCAAATTCACACTTGATTGAAATCGCGATATAACGCTTTGCAGCGTCTGCATTCAGGTTTTCAGCCTTGATCAATTCCTCGGCCTCGCGCCGCTGTTCGGCTTGGGCAAAAGAGAAAAAGGCATCGATCACACTGGCTTTGTCGTCAATCAGATCAAGATCGGTTTG
>JAJRRJ010000072.1 GCA_024279575.1 Alphaproteobacteria bacterium
ACTCACCAAATTTTTTGGTGATATTTTTGATGCGAATAAATGGCTTCTCTGTGCCATCAGTCCAAGGTTTAGTCTGTGATACGCTGGCTTGCTCGCTCATTATGCGCCCCTCAAAACAGGCAATATCGGGGCGCACATTTGCGCCCCGAAAGTCAGGTTCTTAACCTATTGTCCGGTTTTTACACGGGTCCACAGCCGGGTAATGGTGCGGTCGGTGCGCGCATCGTAAACCGTTGCGCCCCAGAGCCGCTCTTTTGCTTCAGCCGTTGGAAAAATACCGGGGTCAGAAGTAATTTCCTCGTCAACCAGCGGCATGGAGGCGGTGTTGGCATTCGCATACCAGACATAGTTGGTAATATCGGCGGTAATTTGCGCATCCATGATAAAGTTGATGAACTTGTGGGCCGCTTCAGGGTTTGGCGCATCCACGGGAATTGCCATCATATCAAACCATTGCAAGGCCCCTTCACTGGGGATTACATAGCCGATTTCAACGCCGTTTTCAGCTTCTTCAGCCCGCGCCATCGCCTGAAACACATCCCCTGACCAGCCCACGGCAACACAAGTGTCGCCATTGGCAAGGTCGTTGATATACTGGGATGAGTGGAAATAGCGAACGCTGTCGCGGACTTTCTCAAGATGGGCCGCACCTGCTTCAAAATCCGCAGCATCCGTTGAACGCGGATCCAGGCCAAGATAATTCATCGCGGCTGGAATCATTTCAGAGGGCGCATCGAGCATGGACACGCCACAGTCAGCAAGCTTTGCAACGATTTCGGGATCAAACACCAGATCCCAGGAGTTCACCTCATAGTCTTCACCCAAACGCTCAGCGACCATACCCACATTATAACCAATGCCGGTGGTGCCCCACATGTAAATTACGGCATGTTCGTTGCCGGGGTCAAAATTGGCTGCCCCTTCCATCAGATCGACATCCATATTCGCCAGATTTGGCAATAAGGATTTATCCAGTGGTTGATATACACCTGCGCCGATCTGGCGTTGAAGGAAATCAGACGTTGGCACAACAATATCATAACCGGAACTGCCGGTCAGCATTTTGGCTTCCAGAACTTCGTTTGAATCATAAACGTCATAGACGACTTTGATGCCAGTTTCCGCTGTAAATTTTTCAAGTGTGTCCTCGGCGATATAATCGGACCAGTTATAAATATTAAGGGTGGTTTCCTGCGCCAGTGTCGCGCTGGCACTCATGGTCAGGGCCACCGACAGCATAAGTAGTTTCTTCATTTTCTCTCTCCTTGTTGGTTCTTTTTTTATTAGTATGACACTTTTTTTTTACCCGGCGCAATGCAGGACAAACGTTCAGACAGTTTCCAGGTAGGAATCATATTCAAAATCTGTGATATGGGCTAAGAACTTTTTCAGTTCCTGCTTTTTACACCCTGTATAAAGGGTTCGCAGTTGAGATGAATAAATCTCACCCATCAACGGGCTGTTTTCAAACGCCTCAATTGCTGAAACCCAATCAGCGGGCAAGTGCGCCAAGTCAGAACTGTAGGCATCCCCGGAAACTGGTTGATTTGGTTTGAGCTGCTGCTGAATGCCGATGAGCGCGCCCCCTAAAATGCTGGCCAGCACCAGATATGGATTTGCGTCAGCGCCCGCCACCCGGTGCTCGATACGCCGGGCAATATTTGGACCTCCGGGAATGCGAATGGCGGTGGTTCGGTTCTCATAGCCCCAGCCAATTGCAGTGGGAGCATGGGAGCCAGGACTTAAGCGGCGAAACGAATTTTGATGTGGAGCGAAGGTTAAAGTGGCATCGAACATAGTGTGCAACAGACCTGCGACGGCATTTTGCAAAACATCAGAACCCTTATTCGTCCCATCGTCAAATACGTTATTCCCCTTTTTGTCCAACAACGAAAAATGCACATGAAAACCATTGCCGGCACGTTTTGCATAGGGCTTGGCCATAAAGGTTGCCCCAAACCCGTGTTTGCGGGCAATGCCGCGCACCAGACGTTTGAAAAAAACCGCATCATCAGCCGCCCGCAACGGATCGGCCACATGCATCATGTTGATTTCAAACTGACCGGCCCCGTTTTCAGAAATTGCCGCATCGGCTGGAATATTTTGTAATTTACATGCCTCAAATACGTCACTGATAAAGCCGTCAAAATGTTCGAGCTCATCAAGCGAAAGCACCCCGTCAGCATTCAGGCGTTTTCCGGTCACCGGAGATTTTGGCGGTATGGGCCGGTTGTTGGCGGGATCCACCAGATAAAATTCCAACTCAGTGGCCACCACCGGGGTCAGCCCAAGTTTTGAAAATTTTTGGACGATAAAATCAAGCGCCCGGCGCGGATCAGAACAAAACGAACTGCCATCTTCCAGTGCCAGCCAAACCGGCACCATTGCTGAAGGCTTTTCACCCCAAGTTACCGGCAGGATGCCGCGACCGGTGTGCATGCCAATACCATCGGCATCACCGGTTTCAAACACCAGTTTACTCCCCGCAATGTCCTCGCCCCAAATGTCCACATCAACCACAGAGAGGGGCAAACGCACTTCATTGGCAAAAATTTTTGGCAGTTTTTCAATCGGCAAACGTTTGCCGCGCAACACGCCGTTCAGGTCGCATACAACAACGCGAACACTATCCAGTTCAGGGTGAGTATCGAGCCAGTTTTGTAGATTAATTTCAGTCAAAAGAGATACTCTTTGCGGCTTGAAAATGTGATATCTTTATGTAAATGATATATCTTTAACCTCGGCGGGCGTCAACCAGCGCACGCAAACCTGCTCAGTCTTTACCCATAGAGGGAGTTTTGATGGATAAATTATCTCATTTTGAAATGCCAGTAATCTCCGGTGAATATATCACTGCACATGAGGCGGTTTACCATCGTTTGCGCAATGCTTTGATGGTTGGGGCAATTAAACCTGGCACTGCGATGCGTATCCGTGCACTGGCGCAATATCTGGGTCACAGCCCCACTCCGGTACGCGAAGCGCTGCGACGACTGAGCTCTGAAAATGCATTACAGGTTCTTGATAACCGCCGGATCATTGTACCCCTTATCAATGCCGGGCAATTTGAAGAGTTGATTTTATTACGGGTAAAACTGGAATGCCTGGCCGCTGAACGTGCGCTACCCTATGTATCCCAAATTCTAATCGATCATATGATCACGATTGATACACAAATGGATCGTGCGGTTAGCAAAAAGAGCTTTGATGCGCTCTCTGTTCTCAATCAGGAATTTCATACCGTTCTTTACACAGCCAACCCCAATCAAACGGTGATGCCGTTGGTTGAAAGTGTCTGGCTGCAGCTTGGTCCATTTCAACGACAGATGATGAATAAAACCCTGTCCTATTATGTGGTGGACCACCACAAACATATTATCAATGCACTTACCCAGCGCGATACTAAAGGACTTTGTAACGCCATTGCGGCGGACATTTGTGAGGGTGTCGGGCGGGCAGGCAAGGAAGTCTTCGCCAGTCAGAGTGAACAATGCGCGTGAATAACACGAAGGACAATAAAAAATGTTTGAATTAAATGACGCCAGGCTGCTGGAAACCCGCGCCTATGTAAATGGCGAATGGCTTGAGACTGAAAACAAGATGACAGTATCCAACCCGGCAAGCGGAAAGTTGATTGCCAGTGTCAGCGATCTCTCAGTCAGGGAGGTGCGCGTGGCCATTGACGCAGCCTTTGAAGCCAAAAGCAGCTGGGCGGCACTAACTGGAAAAGAGCGCGCAGGATTTTTACGCAAGTGGTTTGACCTGATGGTTGCCAACGCGGATGATCTGGCAAAGATTCTCACCGCAGAAATGGGCAAACCCATAGCAGAGGCCAAGGGCGAAATCCTTTATGGCGCTTCATTTGTAGAGTGGTTCGGGGAAGAAGCAAAACGCATTTACGGGGATACAATTCCCGGCCATCAGCGCGACAAACGTATTGTGGTTATAAAACAGCCTGTGGGTGTTGTTGGCTCGATCACCCCCTGGAATTTTCCCAATGCGATGATTGCGCGAAAAGTTGCTCCGGCCCTTGCCGCCGGTTGCACGTTTGTTGCCCGCCCCGCTGAACTTACTCCCCTTTCAGCGTTGGCAATGGCGGTTTTGGCTGAACGGGCTGGCATCCCTGCCGGCGTGTTTAATGTGGTGCCAGGTTCGGATGCTTCGGCCATTGGTAAAGAGTTGTGCGAAAATCCAAAGGTCAGCAAAATCACTTTTACCGGGTCCACGCGGGTGGGTAAAATTTTACTCCGCCAATGTGCGGACAGCATAAAAAAAGTTTCTTTGGAGCTTGGTGGCAACGCGCCGTCCATCGTGTTTGATGATGCGGACATGGATGCAGCCGTTGAAGGGGCAATGATTGCGAAATATCGCAATGCAGGACAAACCTGTGTGTGTGCCAACCGGATATATGTGCAGGCGGGTGTCTATGATGAATTTGCGCGGCGATTGAAAAAGTCCGTTGGTGAGTTGGCCGTCGGTGATGGATTTGACAGCGCAAATACAACCGGACCGCTCATCAATGAAGCGGCAGTTTCCAAGGTGCAAAATCATATAAGCGATGCAATATCAAAGGGCGCAAAAGTCGTTGTCGGGGGAGAGCGCCATGAACTTGGCGCAACATTTTTTGAGCCAACTGTTTTAACGGGTGTCACCTCAAATATGATTGTTGCCAAAGAAGAAACTTTTGGGCCGCTGGCGCCACTCTTCAAGTTTGAAACAGAAGAGGACGTAATTGACCTTGCCAATGACAGCGAATTTGGCCTGGCCGCCTATTTCTTTGCCCGCGACATCGCCCGGGTGTGGCGGGTGGCTGAAAAGCTTGAAACCGGCATGGTTGGCATCAATACCGGCATTATTTCAACTGAAGTCGCCCCCTTTGGCGGGGTCAAGCAATCAGGACTTGGACGCGAGGGTTCAAAATACGGAATCGAAGACTTTCTGGAAATAAAATACCTATGCTTCGGGCAGATCAGTTAACCCGTCACGCCAATTTTACAAGGAGATATCCCATGTCAGCCATTACAAATCATCTGCCAACAGCACAGCTTCAGGCGCTCGATGCCGCGCACCATATGCATCCGTTTTCTTCCGGGGCTGATATCTCAGCCAACGGCGCGCGCGTAATTATCTCAGCTGACGGCGTCACTCTGACTGATTCTGAAGGTGAAAAAATTCTTGATGCCATGGCAGGTTTATGGTGCGTGAATATTGGGTATGGCCGGCGCGAACTGGCCGATGTTGCGGCACGCCAAATGCTGCAATTGCCCTATTATAACACGTTTTTCAAAACCACCCATGTGCCGGCAATCGCTTTAGCCAAACGACTGGCTGATCTGGTGCCGGGACCATTAAACCATGTTTTTTTTGCCGGATCAGGCTCTGAGGCCAACGATACCAATATCCGCCTCGTGCGCCACTACTGGGCTGCCAAAGACAAGCCGGAAAAAAAGATAATCATTTCGCGCCACAACGCCTATCACGGCTCAACGATTGGTGGCGCAAGCCTTGGGGGCATGAGCGGAATGCACGCGCAAGGGGGACTGCCAATTCCCGATATTTCCTATATCGACGAGCCCAACTGGTATGCGGATGGAGGGGATAGCAGCCCGGACGATTTCGGGCTGGAGCGTGCGCGCCAGCTTGAAGCTAAAATCGCAGAACTTGGCGAAGACAAAATTGCCGCTTTTATTGCAGAGCCGGTTCAGGGTGCGGGCGGCGTTATAATCCCGCCCGCGACCTATTGGCCTGAAATCCAGCGCATATGTGATGCCCATGATATATTACTGATTGTTGATGAGGTGATTTGCGGGTTTGGCCGCACAGGCAACTGGTTTGGCTCCGAAACCTATGGGATTCGCCCTGATATCATGACCATCGCCAAAGGCCTTAGCTCGGGCTATGCACCAATCGGGGGGTCAATGGTATCCGATGAAATTGCTGACACCGTTGCCAATGTGGGTGACTTTAACCATGGCTATACCTATTCCGGTCACCCTGTGGCAAGCGCTGTAGCGCTGGAAAACCTGCGTATTATTGAAGAAGAAAACATCGTGCAAACAGTACGCGATGAAACCGGGCCCTACCTTGCACAAAAGTGGAAACAATTGGGGGATCATCCGCTGGTGGGGGAAGCTGATATTGTTGGAATGATGGGAGCGCTGGCTCTTTCTCCAGATAAAAGCGCGCGCGCGCCCTTTGCTGCTGACAAGGGCACTATCGGTTTGATCTGCCGGGATTTTTGCTTCGCTAACAATCTGGTAATGCGCCATGTCGGAGACAGAATGATCATTTCCCCGCCGCTGGTTATCAGCAAAGGCGACATTGACGTGCTGATTGAGCGGGTGGTAAAATCGCTGGATCAGACCTATGAAAAAATCAAGGCGGACGGGTTGTTTAAGTAAAACCCCTAAAAGCCAAGACCGGCCAAAGGATCAGTGCTCAACAACCACGCATGGGCACTGATCAATATCCACACATAAGCCAGCACCGACACTGCAATCCACAGCACCGAGCCGGGTAAAACTTTGAGGTTTGCCTGGCCCTTTAGCAATGCAAGAAATGGAATTAGCGAGGTTTTGTTGGCCAAAGTCCGCCACTGCTTGGGTCCAAGGCGGCGTTTGGTGCGCCTGTCAACAACAATAAACCCCATTACAGCCAGCAAAATCATACCGCCGAACATAGCCAGGGAGACCACATCGCCATTGGGAAACAGGTGCACCAGCGCCCAAAGCCCAAACCCCCACAAAACCGGATGGCGAGTGACCTGAGCGGACAAGCCAGGGGCTATGTTCAAGTTTTTTTTCCGCAAAGAAACAGACAGAGGATTTGGCTCAAAAAGCCCATCAAGCACCAGCCAGACTGAAAACGGCATCATTACAATTGCCACCCACCATTGCCAGTCCGCAGGGGGCCAAAGCCCGATATAGGGTGCGCGTTGTCCGGCAACAATCATCCATGTCAGCAATGCAATTGAAAGAATTGAATAGGCAATCAGATAAGCACGCCGCCCAAACAGGGCGATCAGTTTAGGGCGCACAAAAGACGAAGGGGGGATAATATGGGCCAGCAAAAACACAACTATGGAAAGCGCAAACTCACTCAAAAATCAAAGACCTTTTTCATGAACACAAGATCAGGACTGATGCTTAAGGCTATTTGGTGTGCAAGGAAAGCAAAACCAGGATTAGCTGCTATAGAGCGCCAGCAATTCATCAACTTCCTCGCACGAGCCTAAAACCACCGGCACCCTTTGATGAATATTGTCAGGCACATGCTGCAACATCCGTTTTGTGCGTGTCAGCGCCTTACCACCCGCCACTTCCACCAGCATCGCCATGGGATTGGCTTCATAAAGGAAACGAAGCTTGCCGTTTTCAGCCCCTGGCCTGTCCATTCCGGGATAAATAAATATGCCACCGCGAATAAACAAACGATGTACGTCTGACACCATTGCACCCATCCAGCGCATGCCGCAATCTTTTTTTCGCGGCCCGTTTTTCCCCAGATTGCACTGCTCGACATATGTCGCCAGCGCTGGCTCCCAAAACCGGGTATAGGCGGTATTGATAGCATATTCTGCAGCAACAGGCACAATTGAAAGCTCGGTTTTTTCCGCAACAAACCGCCTGTTCTGTTTATCCAAAACAAAGCTTGCGACCGACTTACCTGTGCTCACAACCAGAATTGTCGCAGGACCATAAATCACATATCCCGCCGCTACCTGATTGTTTGCGGCGGCCAAAACGTCATCCGTATCGATTTTGTCTTTTGGTTGATCCAGTTCCAATATTGAAAAAATAGTTCCGATGACCCCATTGGTTTCAATATTGGAAGATCCGTCAAGTGGATCAAAACAGATAACAAATTTTGCGTCTTTATCCGCCGTTGGCTTGACAATCAGATGTTCACTTTCCTCAGAAACCAGTGCCGCAATCTGATTAAACTCATCCAGATATTTCACAACAATATCGTGGGTAAGAATATCGAGTTCCTTTTGCTCCTCCCCTTGCACATTGATCGTACCGGATGACCCGTTTGTGCCATTCAGGGCAGCTGTTTGGACAGCATCATCAATGTGAATACACGATGCAACAAAACCACCAATAATAGTGATTAGCTCAGTTGAAGCGCTCTGGCTTTGTAGCCAGAGAGTAAGGTCATTGAGGGAAGAAGCGTTCAAAATAGTCCCCTTAAGCTGCCCTGTAAGTCAATATGCCCGCGGCATACCGGTCTGCCATTTGCACCAGTGTCAAGGGCTTGATCTTATCTGCCTGCCCGGCACAACCAAAGCGCTCATTGCGCTCTTTGCACAGGGTAACAACGCGCGCCTTCCCCGGCTTGAGGATTGCACGTATGTCAAACGAAGACTGGTTATTCTGCAAAAACTCGCGCATCGAACCACTCATGGCCATGCGAATATCTGTGTCAATATTGATCTTGCGCACGCCTGATTTGATACCGCGCTCCACCTCTTCCAATGGCACGCCAAAGGTTTGCGGGATGTCTCCCCCGTGCTGGTTAATCAGGTCCTGAAGGTATTGGGGAACCGTTGAGGCCCCATGCATAACAAGATGCGTATTGGGGAGCTTGGCATGGATTTGTTCAATCACGTCCATGGCCAGAATATCGCCACTTGGGCGGCGGGAAAACTTGTAGGCGCCATGGGAAGTGCCACAGGCTACCGCCAACGCATCCACATCTGTTGCCTTTACAAAATCCAGGGCTTCCAGCGGGTCAGTCAACAGCTGGTTGCGTGCAAGCATGCCCTCAAATCCGTGGCCATCCTCTTTTTCACCCGTACCTGTTTCAAGGGAACCAAGCACACCCAATTCTCCTTCAACCGAGATGCCGCGAGCATGGGCAACTTCCACAACCGAAGCGGTTTCAGATACATTATACTCATATTCCGAGGGGGTTTTGGCATCCGCTTCAAGCGATCCATCCATCATCACAGAAGTAAATCCCATATCCATTGCAGACATGCAGGTGCTCAACTGATTGCCGTGATCCAAATGCAGACAAACGGGCAAGTGAGGGTAGGTTTCAACAGCCGCCATGAACATATGGCTCAGAAAATGATCCCCAATATATTTACGGGCAGTTGAACTGGCCTGCAACAAAACCGGCGAATTGGTTTCATCGGCCGCTACCATCACGGACTGGAGTGTTTCCAGATTAGTAATATTGAAGGCGGGCATACCATAGCCATTTTCACCGGCATGGTCCAAAAGTTGTCTAAGTGTGATTAAAGCCATTTTCTGTCCTGTTCTGTCTCATATTCATCTTGCATTCAAAATTTATTAGCGCGCTAATTGCCCAGCATATGGCAACAAATACGATTGTGTTTTGGGGCGGCCTTTGATCACTCAACCACCCTGTTGTTAGTTGCTGCTTGCCTGGAGTTTTTCGAAAGTTTCTGCGAATAATTGCACTAATTTTTGCGCTTGTGCACGATAGGCCAAAGGGTCGTCCCATGTTTTTTCCGGTTCAAGAATAGTCGCCTCAACACCTTCAATGCCAGTTGGAACTTGCAAACCAAATATTTCATCAGTGCGATATGAGCTTTGTTCCAGTTCCCCACAAAGCGCAGCTTCCAATATGGTGCGCGTGGTCTTTAGCGCCATTCTCTTGCCCGTGCCGTAAGCGCCCCCGGTCCAACCGGTATTCAAAAGCCAGATATTTGCTGAACTGGTTTCGAGGCGTTTTTGCAACAATTCCCCATAAACTGTGGGATGCCGCGCCATAAAGGGAGCGCCAAAGCAGGCGGAAAAAGTTGCCTGAGGCTCAGTAATTCCGCGCTCAGTACCGGCAACCTTTGCGGTGTATCCTGATAAAAAGTAGTAAATGGCCTGCTTGGGCGAAAGTTTTGCAATTGGTGGCAACACACCAAATGCGTCTGCCGTTAGAAGAACTATATTTTTTGGAGCCGGGGCCGTTCCACTTTTCACGCGGTTGGAGATTGCGCTAAGCGGATAGGCGATCCGTGTATTCTCCGTTACGCTTGAATCTGAAAAGTCGAGCTCGGAGGTTACCGGATCAAGGGTCACGTTTTCCAGAATTGTTGCAGGCATGCTGGTTGTGGCATAAATTTCAGGTTCGCTTTCTTTTGTCAGGTTGATGGCTTTTGCATAACACCCCCCTTCCAGATTAAAGATACCATCCTCACTCCATCCGTGTTCGTCATCACCCACAAGAGCACGCTCTGCCGAGGTGGAAAGGGTGGTCTTCCCGGTGCCTGAAAGGCCAAAGAAAAGTGTTGTATCGCCCTTGCTGCCTACGTTTGCAGAACAGTGCATGGGTAAAATGTCGGAATCCGGCGCGTGAAAATTGAACAGTGAAAAGACTGATTTCTTAATCTCGCCGGCATAGGCGGTGCCACAAATGAGCACAATATTTCTAGAAAAATCCAGAGCAATACAGGTAGAGGTTTTTGTGCCGTGGCGGCTCGGGACAGCTTCAAAGTCGGGCATATGAACGATTGTTACGTTGGCCTCAAAGTCGTTGAGATCCTGCTCAGTGGGACGAATTAACAGGTGGCGAATAAACAATGCATGCCAGGCGCTTTCAGAAAACACATCAACATTGTAGCGCCGCGTGACGTCTGCGCCGGCAAACAGCTGTTGCTGATAAACGCATTTACCGATTGAGTGCTCAAGCATGTCCTGCAACAGAATGTCGAACTGGTCGGCGTTCAAAGAGTTGGTATTGTCCCACCAGACAGTGTCCCTGGAAACTGAATTTTTCACGATATATTTGTCACCGGCTGAACGCCCGGTAAATTTACCGGTTGAGGCAACAAGGGCCCCTTCCCTGGTCGCAACAACCTCACCGCGCCGCAATGCGCGCCCGGCCAGGGAGCGCGTCACGTCATTCTGGCGAACCAGCTTGGCATTTTTATAAATCTTGTTCGCTACATCAAGGTTGTTCAACCTGTCTGCATTTTCTTGTGGGTCAATTTGTTGCTGAGCACTCATTTGATAAACCTGAATTGAAGAGAAATCCATTGCTCCTTTTGGTAAGGAGCATTTTTGCATGCGCATGCACTAGTGGTTTTTGCATACGCATGCAAGAACTAATTCAAGGTTGCCAGATTTTTTTTCCCGCAATGGTAAAAACCGAGTGATTTGGTAGTCTGGCCGACCCGCGCAATATTAACTGCCCCCTCACCTCGCGCCGTTGCGCGCGGCGGCCGGGGTGAGCGATTTGCTGGTCAATAATCTTAATTGCCTCTTCAGCCAATGATGCGGCGGGCTGTGAATAAGTGGTCAGATCATAGGCTGAGTGGGATGCTTCGGGTACATCATCCACTCCCACAATCGAGATGTCCTCGGGCACACGAAGACCAAATTCGCGCTTCACGACATCAAGGGCTGCAAAGGCCATATAGTCAGAAGCGCAAAAAATCGCATCTACGGGATTGTCTAAATCAAGCAACTGACGTGTTGCGGCGGCTGCCCCCTGAAAAGAATAGTCCCCATAGGCAATTTTAACAGAGGGAAAACCTAGAATTTTGAGGTGACCGACAAATGCCTCCTGCCGAATCTGGCTGGTGTTGGAGCCCTTTGCCCCCCCGATCAAACCAAATTTTTTGTGGCCGCCAGCGATCAGAAATTCTGCGACCTGTTCGGCTGCTCGTTGATTCTCTCCGCGCACGGTTGAAATGCCTGAAATCTTGCTTTCCCGATTGATCTGCACGATGGGAATACCATTCTTCTGGCACTGAGCAGTCAAGCCGTGGGAGGGAATTGTTGCGGTTAAAATCAAGGCATCTACCTGATAAGAAAGAACTTTTTCCAATTCCGGATCAGCGGTTCCGTCGGCGGACGTCGTAAACAAAAGAATATGCCGCCCTGTATCGCGCAAACGTTCCGAGAGCTCTTTTGCCACCTGCGCATAAAAGGGGTTTTCCAGATTTGATATGGCCAGGGCGACAATATTTGAACGCCTTGTGGCCAGGGACCTTGCCATGAGGTTGGTTTGATACCCAAGGGTTTTGGCCGCTTCAAGAATACGTTCCCGAGTCTTTTTGGCCACACTTGCACCTGGCGTAAATGCCCGGGACACCGCGGATTGGGATACGCCTGCAAGTTTTGCCACGTCTGTTTCTGTGGGCGCGCGTTGTGGCCCTTTTACCCGTTTCAAGAGAGGTTATTTCCGATTCGAATTGCTCTGATTTCAGATTATTCTAATGCAATTTTGCATATTATGCACTGTCTGGATTAAAATAAATATGGATGAAGCAGTTTTGAAATGCGCCAAACCAGAGTGGAAAATACAGCACATGCCCAGACAAAAATTACACCTAATTACAGTACAATTACAGTGAACATTTTGAAAAATGCCACATTGCAGAAAAACGCCCTAATCGGGGCGAATATCAGAATAGCTTTTGGTGAACGGTTTGCCGGTGAATGTGACCCACAGATAGTTCAGGGTATAGGTGCCCGCGGTTCGAAACACCCCTTCCTCTTCGAGGCGTCGCCCGGAAGTGTACATGGGCAATTTGAAGGTCCACTTTACCGGACCAACTTTATGCAGCCGTTTTGCAACATCCGTATCTTCGCCATAAAAAGCAATCTCGGTATCGAACCCCCCCACACTATCCCAGGCAGTGCGACGAAGAACAAAGTTCCCCCCTTGAATCATCGATCCAACCCGAAAAACAAAGCGATTGAGGAAATATAGAATATAGGCGAAATAATAAAACCCGCGCACCAGCGCCCGCTTATGCCAGGCCAGATCATGATAAATGTAGGGGCCGCTTAAAGCCACAAGATCAGGGCGCTTTTCAAAGGTTGTCATGACGGTTGTCACCCAGCCCTCTGGTAACTCGGTATCTGCATCAATATTGGCCACCAGTTCAGCAGTGCAGGCATCAAAACCGGCGCGACGCGCATGAACCAGTCCTTTTTTCATTTCGTCAACCACGGTGACGCTCTCAAAGGAACTGGCGATTTCTTTTGTCCGGTCTGTTGAGGCATTGTTGACCACAATGATTTCCACGTTATAGCCTGATCGTCTAACCTCCGCCACAACCGAGGTCAGGCAGGCGCCGATGAGAATCTCTTCATTGTAAGCTGGAATGACAAAGGCCAGGTCCATTTAGGTGTCTCCAAAAAATAACTCAGCCCTGTTTATGGATTCGCACTCTAAAATACAAGCAAACGAACCGCGGCAACAATGACAGCTGCCCGTATCAACCATTTGAACAGGCTCAGATTGATCATTTTAAGCACCTTCACCCCAATCCAGGCCCCGAGCAAAACAACTGGCAAAGCATACATATCCAATATCAGGGTCTGGGGCGTAATGGTGCCCAACTGGAGAAAGAAGGGAACTTTTATAATATTCAAAATCAGAAAATACCAGGAACGGGTGCCAACAAATTTTTCCTTTGTCAGCCCCATCTGCAAAAGAAATATACCGAAAACAGGACCTGCGGCATTTGCCACCATGGAGGCCGCCCCGGCAATTGCCCCTACAATGGAGGTAATAAGCCAGCCGCTATTTGGTTTCACCTTAAAATGTTCAACCACCAGAGAAACCAGCAGCCCCACCAGAATTACAATACCGATCAATTTATGGAAAAACTCAACCGGGGCCAGATCAGCGACAAAGAAACCAATGACGATCCCCACAATGGCGGCAGGAAAGAGCTTAAGCAACACATGCCACTGACAATCCCGGCGATAATAGAGTACCGCGATAATGTCAGCGGCGATCAACAGGGGCAGGATTATACCCGGCGAGGCCTTGCCCGGAAAAGCCAAAGCGGCGAGCAAAACAGCCAGAATGCCAACCCCACCCACTGAGGTTTTGGTAAAACCAATCAGCGCAGAGGCCGCAAAAAAATAGAATAGTTGCAGGATGGTGAGGTCAAACATTCAAAATGCTTTCTGGCTTGAAGAATTCGCAGGGGCGCTAAAAGAACCTGTGCGCACTCATGGGCATTCAATCATCTGACTTAACTCTGTGACCTGTATTTTTTGGCCTTCCGGTCTTAATAATCATCTGTTTTAGAATATTCCTCGACCAACGCTTTGGCGGCATCAAAAAGCATTTGCCCTTCAGGGGTTTGTGCAATCCAGTTATCAATGGTTGGTTGCGCCGCCTCTTTCCAGCGCGCGGTTTCAGTTTCATCCAATGTGAGGATTGAGTTGCCCAAATCCTCTGCCACCTTACGGCCCACAATGTCCCCTGCATCCATGGCTGCACCAAACTGGGCGGCAACTTCAATACCGGATTCTGCATTGATAATTTCTTTGAGATCAGCGGGAAGATCATCATAGGTTTTATTGTTCATCACCAAAGCAAAGGTCTGGGTGTAAAGGCCATTGTCCCCTGCAAACCCGGTGTGATTGCTGACAAGTTCGGACACTGCAAAGGCGGTGGTGACTTCCCAGGGGATTGTGGTGCCCGAAATGACACCGGTGGACAGGGATTGGGGGACGGAGGGCAAAGGCATACCGATTGGCTCTGCGCCTAAAGAGGCCAGCATTTCAGAGATAATTCTTGAGCCGCCGCGCACCTTGCGCCCCGCCAGGTCTTCAAGGGAAGTGAGCGGCTCTTTCATATGAAAGAGGCCCGGCCCATGGGTATGCACCGCAATCAGGTGCACATCTTTGAACTCATCCATGGCGTAGGTTTCAACATATTGCTGAAATGCGCGCGATGTATTTTCCCCGTTTGTAACCATGAAAGGGGGTTCAAAAACTTCAGATTTTGGAAAGCGACCCGGCGTATATCCAAGAACTGTCCAGATAATGTCGGCAACCCCATCGCGGGCCTGATCAAACAATTGCGGGGGCGCACCACCAAGTTGCATGCCTGGGTAAATCTCAATTTTTATCCGCCCATTGGAGGCGGCTTCAATGCGTTTGGCCCATGGAGCAATGCCATCGGCGGGAATGGTTGAGGTGCTGGGTAAAAAATGATGCAGGCGCAACGTCACTTCCTGAGCAAATGTATTTCCGGCAAAGGCAATAACCACCAGAACGCTGGTGAAAAAGGTACGGGCGAAAAATGAGATGATGGTTTTCATCATGGGCTCCAATGCAAATTTAGCACCAGCTTAGAACACTAAACGCACCAGAAACAGACTTAAAAACGGGAATGCCACCAAAAGAACAATGCGCACAAAATCCGAGAGAATAAAGGGCAACACGCCGCGATAGGTTTGAGAGAGTTTGGTACCGGGGGACATTTTATTGATGACAAACAGGTTCAGGCCCACCGGGGGCGTGATTAAGCCCACCTCCACCACTACCAGGATCAACACCGCAAACCAAAGGCCGAATTCAACCGGGGACAAGCCAAAATCCAGCAAAATAACAATGGGGTAAAAAATAGGAATAGTGAGCAATATCATCGACAGGGAATCCATGAGCGTACCGAACACCACATAGGCCAATAAAATCACCCCAAGGATAAGCCATGGGCTGAAACCCTGCTCGGTAATAAACTGGGCAGCGAACTGGGGTACCTGTGTCAAAGCCAGAAAGCTGTTAAAAACTGCAGCGCCTAAAATGATAAAAAAGATCATGGCAGTGGAAGAAGCGGTTGCGGTGATGGCCGCCAAAGCGGTGTTGCGGTTTAATCCGCCGTTGAACCAGGCAATCAGGCCGGTGCCGAATGCGCCAATGGCCGCCCCTTCAGTGGGGGTAAAAACACCGGCGTAAATGCCGCCGATAACCACAATAAAAACCAACAAAACCGGCCAGATGTCGGACAGGGATTTCAGGCGTACCGACCAGGGCAGTCGCGGCGCTCGCTGCGTTACACTGGCAGGATTAAAGCGCACATAAAGGGAAACTGCCAGCATGTAGCCAAACATGGCAATCAGACCGGGGACCAACGCGGCAAGAAACAGTTTTGCGATATTCTGCTCGGTAAGAATGGCCAGAATGACCAGAATAATGGATGGAGGAATAAGAATGCCCAGCGTGCCCCCCGCGGCCAGCGCACCGGTGGCCAGCGCATCGGAATAGCCATATTTTTTTAGCTCAGGCAATGCCACCTGGCCCATGGTGGCGGCAGTGGCAAGGGAAGATCCGCAAATAGCACCAAACCCGGCACAGGCCCCGATGGCTGCCATGGCAACCCCGCCCCGCTTATGACCAAGCCATGTTTGAGCCGTTTTGAACAGGGCGGCGGACATGCCCCCCAAGGTGGCCAATTGCCCCATGAGTAAAAACAACGGCACGATGGAAAGGGCGTAGCTTGAAAAGGTGGAAAAAGGCAGGTCTTTCATCTGGGAAAGCACGGGCAGGAACGAGCCGCGCACCAGAAAATTACCCACAAGGCCCACCATAAGCATAGCGGCACCAATGGGTATGCGGATAAAAATCAGCAAAATCAAAACAGGGAATGACAAAAACCCGATGGTTAGCGCGCTCATTTTCTGATCGCCCTGCCTGTCAGTTTTACCGGGGGGGGGACAGTTAAGAGATAAGCGGAATTGATGGTGGCCCAGAGGGAAACCAATATCCAGGTGCCAAGACCAACCAGGCAGGCGGCATAGGCCCACCACAGGGGCATGCGCAACAAAAACGTAGTTTCACCAAAGGCCATTTTATCGGCCAGCCCCGCCATATGCCGCCATGTGATCAAAAGCGCAAAGGCGAACAAAATACCGTCACTTAACAGATCAATCAGGGCATTGACGCGATAGCCCAGATAATCGGTAAAAATGGCGACGCTGGCATGGCCCCGCTTGAGATGGGCCCAGGGCAGAAATGCAAATACGGCAAAGGCGGTCAGCGCTTCAACAAGCTCAAATTGCCCGCGAAGGGGCTTGAAACCAAGGGGAATCAATGTGCGCCCGGTGACGCTGACAAGGGTAATCAGGGCAATCACAACCAGCGCCACGCCCCCCAAAAGGGCGACAAAAAGAGCAAGCTTTTCCAGCATTGTTCCCGTGCGCATTAACATTAAAACAGCCCCTGTTGAGTTGTGGCGGTGAGAGCCGACTAAAGCCAATCCTTATAGTCTGAAACTAAAAGGCGCAAAGGTTCTTCGTCTTCGATAATGCCGGAAAAACGGGTTATGGCGGAATTTTCGTAAAAATTATCTTCGTTATCATCGTTGACGGTGGAGATCTCGCCAACTCGAATGATCCGATTGATACGGGAGCGGGTCATGGGGGGTGAGGTCATGGGGATTTTTTTGCCAATGCTGCCGATATCCGCACCCATGAGCGGATGCCTTTATGATAAGATCTAAGATCATACTTTTCGTTGGGTGAGTGAATATTATCATTATCCAGCGCAAAACCGGTGAGCAGAGAATCCATGTTCAGGATGGTTTTGAAGTCTCCCACGATGGGAATTGACCCCCCACAACCGATGAGTGCAGTTTCAGCTTCCCATTCTTCACCAAGCGCCTTGCTGACATTTTTGACATGATCTGAATCGCTGGCGATAAACACCGCCGGAGAGCTGCCATGTTCTGCAAATTCAACTAAACAATCTGCCGGGATGCGCTCGCGGATAAAGGTACGGAAACTTTCGCGAATTTTATCGGGGTTCTGATGGCCAACCAGACGAAAGGAGATTTTTGCCGAAGCGACAGAGGGGAGAACCGTTTTGAACCCTTCGCCGGTATAGCCCCCCCAAATGCCATTCACCTCGCAAGTGGGGCGCGTCCAAATTTGTTCAAGGGCGGAAAAGCCCTGTTCCCCGGCGGCTTGCTTCAGGCCAACTTCCTCCAACAGTGTTTCGTCGGTCGCACCCAGTTTTTCCCAGTTATCTGTGACGGCTTTGGGCAAATCAATCACACCGTCATAAAACCCGGGCAGGGTAATTTTTCCAGTATCATCACGCAGGTCAGCAATAGCCCTGGTCAGCACATGAATGGGGTTTCGCGCCGCCCCCCCATAGGCCCCGGAGTGGAGATCACGGTTGGGGCCGGTTATGGTGACCTCCTCCCCCACAAGCCCACGCAACATGGTGGTGATAGCAGGGGTTTTTGCGTTCCACATGGCGGTGTCACACACCAGAGCCAGATCAACGCTGAGTTCATCCGCATTGGCTTTTAAGAACGGGATAAGGGAGGGGGAGCCGCTCTCCTCTTCCCCCTCAAACAGAAATGATATTTTTAGCGGCAACGACCCGGTTACTTCGCGCCAGGCGCGGCACGCTTCAACAAAAGTCATCAGGTTACCCTTGTCATCGGATGCACCACGGGCAAAAATTTGTTTGACGCCGTTAATCTCTTTGATTTGCGGCTCAAACGGGTCCGCATCCCACAGGTCAAGGGGGTCGACCGGTTGCACATCATAGTGACCGTAAAACAGGATATGGAGCTTTTCAGTATCGGCAAAACTCTCATCATGGGCGACAACCATGGGATGGCCTGAAGTTTGGCGCACAAGGGCTGAAAACCCGATCTGGTTGAGGGTTTGAGCCATCCATTGGGCCGCTTTTGCGCAATCCTCTTTATAGGCGGGGTCAGTGGAGATGCTTTTGATTTTTAACAAATCAAACAGACGGGCTGTACTCGCCTCAAGGTTTTCATCAACCCGGGCAAGAATTTTTGCTAGTTCACTCATATGTATCCCCTAACGTTTTGGTGCATAAAAATACGATTTTATGTCATTTATCTTGTAATGTCCTGATCTTCTCCCAAGTCCAAAAACCCACCTGACTGACGGTTCCACAGGGATGCATAAACGCCCCCTGCCCTAACCAGTTCCTCGTGGGTGCCGGTTTCGATGATTTTCCCTTCATCCAGAACAATCAGGCGATCCATGGCTGCAATTGTTGAGAGACGGTGGGCGATGGCAATCACCGTTTTATTTTCCATCAGCTTTTCAAACTGGCCCTGAATAGCTGCCTCCACCTCACTATCAAGGGCGGACGTTGCTTCATCCAGCACCAGAATAGGTGCATCTTTTAACAACACCCGCGCAATGGCGATGCGCTGGCGCTGGCCGCCGGAAAGTTTAACCCCGCGCTCGCCCACTTGCGCATCATAGCCCCGGTTTCCCTTTGAATCCTCCAGATCAGCAATAAACTGATCGGCTTCGGCCTGTCTGGCCGCCGCCATCATTTCATCGTCTGTGGCGTCGGGGCGGCCATATTTGATATTTTCACGCACTGAACGATGCAGCAATGAAGTGTCCTGTGAAACCACACCGATTGCGGCGCGCAGGGAACTCTGGGTAACGGTTGAAATATCGGTGCCATCAATGCTTATACGCCCTTCCCCTATGTCATAAAAACGCAAAATGAGGCTGACCAAGGTGGATTTCCCCGCACCTGAACGCCCTACAAGGCCAATTTTTTCACCCGGTTTGACGGTAAGATCGAACCCATTGATCACCGCTACATCCCGATGTGCGGGCGCGCCGGGAACGGGTTTGGTATCATTGGCCGCGCCCCGCTCATACCGGAAACTGACATTGTGAAAACGGATGGTGCCATTTTTTACCACCAGTTTTTTTGCATCGGGGGCATCCTGCACCAGCCTTGGCACCGAAATAGTGTTTATACCATCGCGCACGGTGCCGATATTTTCAAATAGTGCTGACATTTCCCACATGATCCAGTAGGACATGCCCCGCAAACGCAACACCAGCGCCACCGTAATGGCCACCGCGCCAGCTGAAATCAATGACTGTTGCCAGAACAAAATACCCAAACCTGCAACGGAAAGCAGCAGTAAGGCGTTCATCAATTCTATGGAGATGTCCAGCTTGGTGGCAATGCGCATCTGTTTAAACACGGTCTGCAGGAAACCATCCATGGCGTCGCGGGCATAACTCTCCTCGCGGGCGGAATGGGAAAACAGCTTTACAGTCGAAATATTGGTATAGCTGTCTACGATCCTGCCCGTCATCATGGAACGGGCGTCGGCCTGTTTTTGGGCGATTTTGCCAAGACGGGGCACATAATAGCGCAGCAGAAAAATATACCCTGTCAGCCACAGGGCAAAAGGAATGGCCAAACGCCAATCTGCTGAAGCGGCCAACAACATGGCACCGGTAAAATAAACCAGCACATAAACCAGCATATCGAGCAATTTCATGGCCACTTCACGCACCGCCAGAGAGGTCTGTAACAGCTTGGCGGCAATGCGTCCGGCAAACTCGTCCTGAAAACACCCCATGGACTGACGCAACAAATAGCGGTGGGCCATCCAGCGGACACGCTGGGGCAAATTACCCAGCAGCGTCTGGTGAATAAGCATGGTGCCGAACATGGACAGGGCCGGCAGAATAATGAGAATCACACCCGCCATAATTAAAAGGGTTGCCCCTTGTGTTTCAAAAAAGGTCTCCCTCCGGGCAGCGGCCAACCAGTCTACAATATTACCCATGAACCCGAATAACATCACCTCGAGCAACGCAATAAACCCGGAAGTAACACCCATAAAAATCAACCAGCGCTTGGCTCCATCCATATAGTGCATACAGAAGGCGATAAACCCCTCAGGGGGTTGTTTGGGGGCCTCATCCGGATACGGGTCAATGCGGGTTTCAAACCATTTCAACATATTTCACCTGATAAAATTTGATGTGGCACACTCAATATGTTTGTCTCACACAGAGGAGCGGTGCGCCAAAACAAATACCTGATAAAAACATCTGGTGCATCACACACAAAACACAGGTTGGTTTGTTTCCAGCCTTTCAGAATACACGAAACTGGCGATTCGGCTGTCACATTAAAATCACACCCGGACAACAATGAACGGAACTTCCATGGCAGACCAAGAAAACAAAATCCACTACCTCAAGGATTACCGTCTCAGTTCATACAATATCAACGTCATTGAAATGTGGGTTGATTTTGAACCTGAGGAAATGTTGATACGCACCAGATTGATGGTGAACCCAGCCAAAAGAACCGCTGCGGGTGCGCCGCTGAAGCTGGACGGGGAAGAGCTGGAACTGGTTTCTTTAACATTGGATGGGGAGACGTTGTCGCCGGGTGATTTTGTGCATGATGAAAATGCTCTGGTGCTAAAAAACCCGCCAGGCAAGGCCTTTGAGCTTGAGAGTGTCGTGCGCATCAAGCCGGAAAAAAACACAAAGCTGATGGGACTTTATCGTTCAAACGGCATATGGACCACCCAGTGTGAGGCTGAAGGGTTTCGTCGTATTACTTTTATGCTCGACCGGCCTGATGTTATGGCAACCTATCGCGTACATATGGAAGCGGACAAAAATGACGCGCCAGTGCTTTTATCCAATGGTAATCTGATTGAAAGCGGGGACGTCGGAGACGGGCGCCATTTTGCTATTTGGGATGATCCGCACCCAAAGCCCACTTATCTGTTTGCTGTTGTTGCCGGAAATCTGGAGCATCTTTACGACAGTTTTACCACGGCATCGGGCCGCAAAGTTGATTTGGCGATTTATTGTGAACCGGGCAAAGCGGATCGGTGTGACTATGCCATGGATGCCCTGAAACGTTCCATGAAATGGGATGAAACACGCTTTGGGCGCGAATATGATTTGGATGTTTTCAACATTGTTGCGGTGAGTGACTTCAACGCCGGGGCCATGGAAAACAAGGGCCTTAACATTTTCAATGACAAGTATATTTTAGCGGACCCACAAAGTGCCACTGATTTTGACTATTACAATATCGAACGGATTGTGGCCCATGAATATTTTCACAACTGGACCGGCAATCGCATTACCTGCCGCTACTGGTTTCAGCTGTGCCTGAAGGAAGGGTTGACCGTCTATCGGGATCAGGAATTCACCTCGGATGTGCGCTCACGGGCGGTAAAGCGTATCGGGGATGCACGCGGTTTGCAGGCGGGACAATTCCTTGAGGATGCGGGTCCGCTGGCCCACCCTGCCCGACCAGACAATTATGCAAAAATCGACAATTTTTATACGGCAACTGTTTATAACAAGGGCGCTGAAATTGTGCGCATGTTGGCAACTTTGTGGGGAAAAGATGGGTTTCGGGCCGGCATCGACCTCTATTTTGAAAAATTTGACGGCCACGCGGCGACCATTGAAGACTGGATTAGGGTATTTGAAGAAAGTTCAGGCCGTGACCTGAGCCAATTCATCAAATGGTATACGCAGGCGGGCACGCCGGAGGTGGCCTGCGCGGGCATGTGGGAGGAAAAGACGCAAAACTATATTTTGACAATTTCCCAATTCACCGAACCGACACCCGGCCAGAGCGAAAAACAGGCACTTGTTATCCCACTCAAATTTGCGCTGGTGGGGCCAGATGGCAAGGATATGAGCTATAGCAAAGTCAGCGGCGGTGACGTGGTGGGCGATGTGATTTTGTTGAGCACGCCAAGCACAGAATTGCTGTTTGAAGGGGTCAAAGCGCGCCCGGTTTTATCTATATTGAGGGAGTTTTCAGCCCCGGTGAAACTGGTGAATTCGCAAGGGGACAAGGATAATTTTTTTCTGGCACGATATGACAGCGACCCATATAATCGCTGGCAGGCCAGCCAGGGCATTGCAACAATAATGATGGCCAAAGCTGCGAGCAATAAAGGGTTGATTGAAGTGGCGCAAATTGATGCGCTGGCCGAGGCTCTTAAGGACAGTTTGACAAGTGACAAACTGGACAATGCTTTTAAGGCGTTGGCACTGACTTTACCCGACGAAGGGGCAATAAGGCAGGCAATCGGCCAGAATATTGACCCAGAATCTGTGCATCTGGTTCGACGCGAACTGATGAAAGAAATCAGCTTGCGTTTGTCTCACGACCTTCTTGCAACTTATGCTCAACTGGAGAGCAAAGGGGCGGCGCGCCAGAATTCTCTTGAAGTCAAAAACCGTTCGTTACGCAATCAATGCCTGAATTTGCTGGTTGCTGATGAAACCGGTAAGTCAAATGAGCTTGCTTCGGCCCATTATTACAATGCGACAAATATGACTGACAAAATGGCTGCTTTGGGCGCCATTGTGCAGCGTTGGGAGACCACTGCTTTATCCCACCTGGACCATTTCAAGAAACACTATTGCTCGGATCCACTTATCAATGACAAGTGGCTGGCTTTGATGGCAATGGCACCGGATGAGGGGTGCCTTGACCGGATTAAAGCCCTTTATGAAAACGGTGATTTTCCCAAAACCAACCCCAATCGCCTGTATTCACTGATGGGTGGATTTGTATTTCGCAATGTTGCGCAATTCACGCGCACGGACGGCAGGGGTTTTGAGTTTGCGGCGCAGGTTGCACAGGAAGTTGATGGCATAAATCCAAGCGTTTCCTCATCCATTATGGAAGCCTTTGCCAGCTGGCGAACATGGGAGGCGAATCGGGGAGGTGCTGCGCGCAAAATTATGAAGAGAATGCTAATGAAAAAACAAAATTCAGGGGATTTGAGAGATATTCTCACCCGTTCACTAGCTGAGTAAAAATAAATATTTTCAGCTAAGGGATTCTTCTGATTCATGTTTTTTCTTCAGCCGTCATTTTCTCGCCATGAGCACACTAGACAAGAGACCCTGTACTGATTCAAAGTTCAACTTCATGGGAAATCACTTTGTGTTTCAAGGTGATATTACGGGCGGCAAGGAAGTTACTGGGTGTCAGAAAACTCTGACTTTACAGGAGAGAACCCCTATGGGGGTAGTGGAAATCCGAATTTGGCTTCCAGCCAGAACTGGATCATTCCATTCCTCTCTAACAAGTTGATATTTTTAGGTTTTATTACCTCAATTGTGCTTGGGTTTTCGAGCATTGTGGTGGTGGCTTTGGCCCCCTCCCTAATGTCGACCCATGTCATTGTATGGGGCAACATCGCTCTGTTTTCACTGATATCCACGTTGGTATATATTCTTTATCAGCGCGCAGGCACCAAAACGATGCCCACTGCTCAAACAGAGGCGCCGATCGGCGCAATAGAGCGCATGCAGATGCAAATTGCTGAACTTGAGGCGGAAAAAAAGGAATTGCGCCGCGCATTTCACGAAGCGCAAATTCGTGCCGAGGATGCGCGAACATCCAAGGCCGCATTTCTGGCCCATCTCAACCACGACATTCGCACTCCCCTCAATCACATTATCGGATTTGCTGATCTGGTAAGCCATCAGGCCTTTGGCCCCTTGGGAGACAAACGCTATCTGAGTTATATCAGGGATATTAAAAAGTCGGGCGAAGGGTTGCTCAATTCAGTGAGCGATGTTCTGGAACTGGCACAATTGGAAAACGGACAAAGAATTCTGGCAAATGAAGAAATTCGTGTTGAGGATCTTTTAAGCAGCCTCAAGGCACGATTTGAAGGGCGCGCCAAACGCTGCGCGGTTTCGCTAGAGGTCACTTGTTTTTGCCCCGCGGTACTTTATGGGGATCGAATAGGATATGAACGTCTGTTACAAAATATTTTGGACAATGCGTTCAGGTTTACCCCGGCGGGTGGAAAAATCCAACTTGCTGCATGGATGGCAGATGATGGCGTGGTGCTTGAAGTTACAGACACTGGAATTGGCATTTCCAAAAAGCGACTAAGCAAGCTTTTGCAACCATTTTCCAAGAGAAGCCCCAACCTGGCAAACGAACATAACGGCATGGGCCTTGGGCTGGCTATTGCCCGCTCCGTTGCAGAGTTAAGCGGAGGGGAACTGGTTATTGACAGCACGCCCTCGATCGGGACCACAGTTGCTGTCTCATTACCCATCAACCCCCAAACCCAACAGGGGCAGGACAGAGCCGCTTAGCAGTTTTCGGCAAACCAGTTTTTGCTGGCCTTTATTACTATCTTTTTCATCTGGGCCACCTCATTTTCAAGTCGGGCGAAATCGGGATAGTTGGTGAGCCGGGACAAAAGGGCCTTAAAGGCATCGGTCCAGTTTTTATCTAAAAACGGGTTAACCAGACACGCACTGGTGATTTGTACCATTGCTGACATAAGCTCATAAATGTCAGCCAGTTTTTCTCCACCCTTCAGCTGATTTTCCTTACTCAAAAAGCGGAGAATGCCGGCGGTATCGCGCCGCAAAGGCATGGGGATATTTCCATGCAAAAGCACACCGGACTGGGCAATAAACTCAAGATCAATCCACCCGCCCTCAACCAGTTTGAAATCAAAGTCATGGCGGGCAGGCCGTTCGCGCAGGAGCCGGGCGCGCATATCAACAACATCTGCAATAATTTGCTTATTGTCGCGTGCAGCGGCAAGGACACGCGCGATATTGTCGTTGATTTTTGTCTCAAATCCATTGTCAGCAAAAACCACTCTTGCTCTGGTCAGGGCCTGATGCTCCCAAGTCCAGGCTTTTTCCATCTGGTATTTTGTGAAGGCGGAAAGGGATGTGGCCAGCGGCCCTGCATTTCCTGAGGGACGCAAGCGCATATCAAGTTCATACAACACCCCCTGAGCTGTTTGTGCTGAGAGGGCGGCAATCAGTCGCTGGGTCAGACGAGTGAAATATAGTGAAGTCGCAAGGGGCTTTCCCCCATCAGAGTGCACGACATCCCCGGGCACATCATAAAGCAATATTACATCAATATCTGAGGAGACATTCATCTGCTCACTGCCAAGTTTTCCAAACGCCAACAGGGCAACTTTTGCGCCGGCAACCTTACCATGGCGTTTTTCAAACAGTTCCCGGACATGTTCAAAAAGGCGATCAAGCAGGGTTTGCGCCAGATTAGCGAATTGAATTGCGGCAAGGTTTGGCGTAATTGAGCCAGAAATCAACCCGGCAGAAATCAGAAATTTTTGTTCCTGCCCAACAATGCGGGCGCGGTCAATAACCTCTTCAAAACTTCGCGCCTCGACCAGAAAACCATCAACTTTAGTTCTTAAGGTTACAGGATCGACTATTTCTGCGGTGCGGGCGGGATCAATCAGCCCATCCAAAACATGGGCCCGACGAATAACTGCTTCAGCCATTTTTGGCGCAGAGGCCATAAAGGCCACCAGCAAGTGACACAATTGTTCCTGGGAACGCAGCATGGCAAACAATTGCAGCCCGGCGGGAAGGCGGGAAAGAAAATCATCAAAGCGCTTCAAAGCTTTATCCGCATTCCCAGCCTTTGCTATCGTTTGCAAAAGCGTAGGTATCAACTCTGTCAAATGGGCACGCGCGGCAGCAGCACGGGTGGCGACATAGCCTCCATATTGCCATTTCCGAATAGTGGATGATGCAAGTTGGGGGGATGAAAAGCCAAGGTCACAAAGCGTTTCAAGGGTCGCAGGATCATCATCTGTGCCAGTAAAAACAAGGCTGCCAGATTGAGTTGAAAGGGCGTTTTTGTCCACAAACAGGTTTGTATAGTTTGTGCTTACGGTCCCCAGTGCGGCACGGTATTCTGTTTCAAAGGCGTCCAGGGTAGCAAACCCCATCAGGCAGGCGATAGCATTCAGGGTTTCTGTATCTTGTGGCAAAGTATGGGTTTGTTGATCGTTGATCATCTGCACGCGGTTTTCAACGGCGCGCAAAAACCAGTAGGCTGCACCCATTTCAGTTGCAGTTTTATGAGAAATCCAGTTGTTATTTGCCAACTCATCAAGGGCATCAGTGGTGGGGATAACCCGAAGATTTGCCTCACGTCCGCCCGCAATCAACTGTTGAGTCTGGGCAAAAAACTCAATTTCGCGAATGCCTCCCCTCCCCAGTTTGACATTGTGGCCCGCC
>JAJRRJ010000073.1 GCA_024279575.1 Alphaproteobacteria bacterium
GCCTCTGGCCTGCTACTCACATTGGGGCAGACTGACCTGTCTGGCTCCCTCACTTTACTGGCTAACAAGGGCATACTAGCGGGGGAAAAAATTTCGATCAACATACTAAAATCGCTAAATGGGGCTTGACTCTGCACCGGGTTTTGGGGCGTCAGGAAAAGAGATACGAGACAAAAGAATTAAGTGGCTGAGACTCCTCAAAAATTCGAATTCAGGCATCCCATTTCACTCAGGGAAGATATTTAAAAAGAATCTGATCAGGGACAATTTGTCCCGGTTGAGATCATGATATGCGCCACCGGCATGAGACTCTCTCAGGATATATTTTACACGCTTTTGTGAACAGCGCTGGTTTGGCGAACTCTATATTGAGCAAAGCCATAAAAAACGGCCCACCCGGTTAGGGGCAGGCCTGTACTTTTAAATTGTCACTCAACACCTAATGCTGATGTGAAAAATCGGATATTTTTATGCGGACATCGCTTTTACGCGACGGCTAAGCCGTGAGACTTTGCGCGATGCGGTGTTGCGATGCAAAATGCCACGCCCTGCTGCCCGCTGAATTTCAGGCTCTGCGGCACGAAGAGCTGAAAACGCATCTTCCTGCTTGCCGGATTCAATTGCTTCTTCAACTTTACGCAAATATGTGCGCATGCGGGACCGGCGCGACTTGTTAACTTCGGTACGCGCAGCGATTTTTCGAACGGCTTTTTTTGCCGAAGATGTATTTGCCATTTTGTGTCTGCCTTTGGGCGTTTTTCCTGATATCTTATTCTTTAATCGCCGGATGCGACAGGGAATGAAATATCAAATATCAAATGAAAGCGGCGGCTTTGGGCCGCCTGTTGGCGCAGGTTATAGTCAGCGGCGGCGCCAGCGTCAACCAATAATCATACCTGAATTCTTTAAGGATATTCAGGTCTGGCAGGTTGGGCAAAAAAAACTGGAACGAGCAGAGTGTATAGCACGCTCAATCTGTCCGGCACAGGCGGGCCGCAGACACGGCTCCCCCTCCCGGCCATAAACTGCAAACCGGTGCTGAAAATACCCCGATTGCCCCTCCACCTGACGGTAGTCTTTAAGGGTTGATCCCCCCGCTTCCAGAGCTTCATGCAAAACCTCTCGAATGGACCGGGTCAAATCCTCCAATTTATCACTTTGCGCGCAATCGTTAGGCACGGCCAGGTTTTTTGCCGGAGTTGAGGGATTAATGCCACTGCGAAACAAAGCCTCGCACACATATATATTGCCAAGGCCCGCAATGACCCTCTGGTCTAAAAGAACGGTTTTTATCGGACCGCGGCGCGTGGCGAAACGCTCCCTTAACATTTGGGCACTCAATTGATTGCTCAGGGGCTCTGGCCCCAAATGTTTGAGGAAAGCGCAATCCTCCTGATTATCAATCAAATCCATAAAGCCAAACCGGCGTGGATCTGAATAAATCAGAAAAGGGGATGGGGGATTTGTACCGCTTAATTCAAAAATCACATGGTCGTGCTTTTCAAAATGACCGGGTTTAACAGGCGCAAAGAAACGATAATTGCCGGTCATTCCCAAGTGGGATAAAATAATTTGACCCGAAGAAAGTTCAAACAACAGATATTTGGCCCGTCGTAAAACGCCTGTAATATGGGTGCC
The DNA here is from genome assembly GCA_024279575.1 of Alphaproteobacteria bacterium. Classification (GTDB taxonomy): domain Bacteria; phylum Pseudomonadota; class Alphaproteobacteria; order Rhizobiales; family Devosiaceae; genus DROE01. Next base: position 1,639 of record JAJRRJ010000073.1, read on the forward strand.
GCTGATTTTTTTGGCAAACCCGACAGGAAAATCAAATCGCAGGTTTTTTCGGCGCAAGATAAGATTATCAATACGCGCACCGGTAATTAAAGGGGAAAGTCCCCGCCTGACAATTTCAACCTCTGGAAGTTCCGGCATTTTTTTGATCCAATCTCAAAAACCCTTGTGCAAACATCTATCACTTGCAAAAGGTTCGCGCTAACATAGTTTAGCAAATAAATTTATCGAAAAGATATTCAGTATGGGCGATACCGGGCAAACAACTCATTTTGGTTCCAAACAGGTTGCGTTGGAAGACAAACAAGGGATGGTGAACGATGTGTTCCACGGGGTTGCCAGCCGATATGACCTGATGAACGACCTGATGAGCGCTGGTGTACACCGGCTGTGGAAGGATGCGATGGTGGCAAAGCTCAACCCTCCACGCAAGGGGGTGCGCCCCTATCGGGTACTGGATATGGCAGGGGGAAGCGGGGATATCGGCGAGCGCATTGTCAACGCGTCGCACGGTTATGCTGACGTGATCATTTCCGACATAAATCAGGATATGTTGAATGAGGGCATTGCCCGGGAAAAGCATTGGCGATTTTCAGGAAAAGCAACATTTGTTTGCGCTAATGCCGAAGAACTGCCCTTTGAAGACAACAGTTTCAACGCCTACACAATTTCTTTTGGCATCCGCAATGTCCCTGAGATCGATAAGGCGCTTGGGGAAGTTTTTCGCGTACTGAAAAGGGGGGGGCGGTTTTTATGTCTGGAGTTTTCAGAGCCAGATGTGCCAGGACTTGGTTCACTTTATGATGCTTTTTCAGAAAAGGTCATTCCAAAAATTGGTGAAATGGTCACAGGGGACGCTGATCCCTATACTTATCTTATCGAAAGCATTCGCCAATTTCCTGACCCGCAAAAATTTAGCAAAATGATCACTCAAGCGGGGTTTTCCCGCGTGACCCATACGCCCCTTTCGGGCAATATTGCCGCTATTCATTCCGGCTACAAAATTTAAGGCATTTCAGACAATGGGTATCGGCGCATATTGGCGGTTGGTTCGTGCGGGTTATGTGCTTTCCCGAGAGGGCGCATTTTCGCTTATTGGTAGCAAAGGTTTACCAGTAAATGCCAAATTTGCCCTTTCCGTCCTGCGTTTGCTGGAACGGCGATCCGTACGCAAAACCGGGAGTGTTCAACGTTTAAGCAAAGCGCTTAATCGCCTGGGGCCAACCTATGTAAAATTCGGCCAGACCCTTGCAACACGCCCCGACATTGTGGGCCCGGAAATTGCCGGGGATCTTTCTGTTTTGCAGGACGCTATGGAGCCGTTTGATCAGGGCCTTGTATCAAAAATTCTGGAAAGTGAGCTGGGGGTACGGGCCAAGGATATTCTGGAACTTGGGGCCCCTGTTGCTGCCGCTTCAATTGCCCAGGTGCATAAATGTAAACTTAAAAGAGCGGATGGATCCACCCAGACCATTGCAGTTAAGCTCTTGCGCCCTGGCATCGAAGAGCGGTTTGGGGCTGATATCCAAAGTTTTTACGCCGGTGCACGGTTGGTGGAAAAACTTGTGCCCCCCATTCGCCGCCTGCGCCCGGTCGGGGTGGTGGAAGTGTTGGACCATTCCGCCCGGCTTGAGCTGGATTTACGTTTTGAGGCGGCGGCCATTTCCGAGTTCGGTGAAAATACCAAGGGTGATGTGGGGTTCGAAATTCCGCAAATCAAATGGGAATATACCGCTCAGCGGGTTCTCACCACCTCATGGATGGATGGGATACCGGTCCGTAAAACCAAAGAACTTGAACAGGCGGGAATTGATCGCAAACTGGTCAGCAGCAATCTGATGCAGAATTTTTTGCGCCATGCTATTCGCGATGGGTTTTTTCATGCGGACATGCATCCGGGGAATCTGTTCATCAACCCCAAAAACGGACATATTCAGGCCGTTGATTTCGGCATCATGGGCCGCATCAACAAACGCGAGCAACGGTTTCTGGCTGAAATTTTATATGGTTTCATCACCCGTAACTATTCACATGTTGCACAATTGCACTTTGACATCGGCTATGTGCCTGCGGATCAATCCGTTGCTGAATTTGCGCTGGCATTGCGTATGATCGGCGAGCCAATGCATGGGCGCAAAGCCGATGATATTTCAATGGCGGGCGTATTTGGGCAATTGCTTAAGGTTACCGAAATTTTTAATATGGCCGCCCGACCTGAACTTATATTGCTGCAAAAAAATATGGCGCTGGTAGAGGGGGTGGGGCGAATGCTCGACCCTGAAATGGATATATGGAGCATTGCAGAACCAATCGTTGGGGACTGGATTAAGGATCAGGCAGGGCCAAAGGGTAAAATTGCCGAGGCAGGCGAGCATTTTGGTGCACTGGTTTCAACCCTTGCTCAGGTGCCCCAACTTGTAAGCCGCGCCAATGAGTTGCTGTCTGTGCACAAGCAGGAAATAGAGCGTCAGCAAAAACAAAACGGGCGCGGGTTAAAAATGGCCTTTGGCGTGGTGGTAGCCCTCATGTTGGTGCTGATATGGCGGCTATGGTAGGCCCTGTATATTAGATTTTGGTGCCGACTTTGCCTGAGGGGACCATTAAGGAAATGAAACAGGGTCAAAGATCACAAATCTGGATAAACTCATGACTGATGCGGACATAAAAATATGCTTTCTGGCCCATGGCGCGGGATTGCCAATACCCCGGCAGCACAGCCCCGGAGCTGCGGGAGTAGACCTGATTGCGGCACTTGAGGAGGAAAGTCCCATCAATCTAAACCCTGGGCAGCGGGCGCTTATCCCCACCGGATTTTCGATTGCCTTGCCCATTGGCTATGAGGCACAAATCAGACCGCGCTCCGGTCTTGCGCTGAAACACGGGGTTACAACCCTGAATGCACCGGGCACCATTGATGCGGATTATCGTGGAGAAGTGCATGTTCTGCTGATAAATCTGGGGGAAATTGATTTTACGATTTCCCGGGGTTTGCGCATTGCGCAAATGGTGGTCGCGCCCGTTTCCAAGGTGAACTTTATAAAGGTGGAAGAACTTGATGTGACCGAGCGCGGAACGGGCGGGTTTGGATCAACAGGCTGAAATGTCTAACCGAGGATTGTACGATGGAATTGAAAAATTTCTTAAAGGGCCTGTTCTATAAAATTGCAGCCCTGTTATTTGTCGCTGGCGCTGCGCAGGCGACCCAGAACACCCAGTTTCAACCTCTGGGATATTCTGAGCAGGGACGATATTTTGCCTATGAGGAATATGGGCTGGACGAACAAAGCGGGCACGGGTTTTCCACGATTTATATCACAGATTTGATCCAGGTTTCCCATGTTGTGGGAACCCCCATTACCTTTGAGGCCCCTATAGATGAACTCTCTTTACTCGCAATACGGGAGCAGGCGCTTATCAAGGCAAAGGTTTTTCTGAATTCTCTGGATATCAGCGTTCCTGCTGAAACTATTGTAATGATTGGGGACGGGCAGCCAAATGCAAACAAAGAAGAAATTGAGTTTGGTATTCCCATTGCCGGGCACACAAATGATGTCATTCGACGGATTTCGGGTCTCTACATCCTGAGCCTTGAAGCATTTGAAGCACCAAGCACCTTGCGATGCGATGAATTTATGCAGTCAGCGCCCCTTGGTTTTGCACTCAAGCTGGCCAATTTTGGAACCGGGGTTGAAGTTTACCGCGATACTGTGTTGGCACGGTCGCGAGGTTGCCCGTTTCAGTATGAACTCACGGCGGTTATTCTTCCCTTTGGCGCCACTGATGTTGCCGATAGTGTGGGACTTGTTTCTGTCGATCTGAACGGCCAAAACGGAATGCGTAGACACTTTTTGGCAATACCACTCGCCTTTAATATTGCAGGTCAAAACTAATGCTGAGCAAACAGGAAGCTCAACGCTATTCCCGCCATCTGATTTTGAAGGGCTTTGGCGCAGTTGCTCAAAACAAACTAAAGGCGGCCCGGGTGTTGGTGGTTGGCGCGGGGGGGCTGGGTAGTCCGGTTATTGCCTATCTGGCCGCAGCGGGTGTGGGGCATATTTCAATTGTTGATGATGACCGGGTGGAGCTGAGCAACCTGCAACGCCAGATTATACACGGGCACACAGATATCGGGCAGGCCAAGGCCCTCAGCGGCGCACAATTTGCAACCGGGATAAATAACGAAATCAATATCGAACCGATTGTATCACGACTGGGAGAGGAAAACGCCCCAAAAATTTTGGGCGGTCATGGCGTCATTATTGATGGCACCGATCGTTTTTCCACCCGCGCAATGATTGCCGAGCAGAGCGCGCGAACCAAAAGCATTCTGGTGAGCGGTGCCGTCTCCATGTTTGATGGGCAGGTAAGTGTTTTTGCGCCTCACCTTGTGGACGAATGTGGAAAAGCAAACCCTGGCTTTTCCTGTCTTTATCCACAAACCCCTGACGATAGTGATCTTCCTGCGTGTGAAGCCAACGGCATCCTTGGCGTGACCACCGGTATCATCGGCACGCTGATGGCAATGGAAGCCATTAAGGTGATTACCGGAATTGGCACACCATTGATCGGTCGATTGCTGTTGTATGATGGACGCAATGCCAGATTTACCGAGCTAAAATATACCCGGAAAAATTAGGCATCGGGGTGTTTGAAAACCAGGGTGGCATTAGTGCCACCAAAACCAAACGAGTTGGACAAAACAACCCCCAGGTCCACATTGTCAATGCGCTTGCGCACTATGGGCATATCGGCAAATTCGGGGTCAATTTCTTCAATATTTGCGCTTTCACAGATAAAGCGGTTCTGCATCATCAAGAGTGAAAAAATGCATTCCCATACCCCTGTTGCGCCAAGGGAATGGCCCGTGAGGGATTTGGTTGCTGAAAGTGGCGGGCATTTGTCTTCGTTGCCAAAAACTGCGCGTATTGCCTCTATTTCCTTGCGGTCACCCACCGGGGTGGAGGTCGCATGGGGATTGATATAGTCAACGGGCATTTTAACGCTTTCCAGCGCCAGTTTCATACAGCGAATGGCACCCTCGCCCGACGGTGCAACCATATCAGCACCATCAGATGTAGCCCCGTATCCGATCAGTTCCGCATAAATTTTTGCACCACGCGCTTTTGCGTGCTCCAGCTCCTCAAGCACCAGAACTCCGGCACCTCCTGCAATAACAAACCCATCGCGGTTTTTGTCATAGGCTCGCGAAGCGACCTGGGGCGTATCGTTAAAGTTTGAACTCATTGCTCCCATGGCGTCAAAAATGTTGGACATGGTCCAGTGCAAATCTTCGCTGCCGCCGGCAAACACAATTTCCTGCTTGCCCATTTGAATTTGTTCATACGCATTGCCGATACAGTGCTTTGAGGTCGCACAGGCCGATGAGATGGAATAGTTCACCCCATGAATGCCTAAGGGTGTTGCAAGGGTTGCAGAGGCTGTAGAACTCATGGCTTTTGGTACAACCGTTGGCCCAATGCGTTTTGGCCCACGGGCAACGGTGATTTCAGCGGCCTCGACAACAGCCCGTGTGGAGGGACCACCTGAGCCCATAATAATGCCGCAGCGCGGATTACCGCGATAGTCTTTTTCCTCCAGCCCGGAATCTTTAATCGCTTCAAGTATGGCAACATAATTCCAGGCGGAACCCTTGGCCATAAAACGAGTGGTACGCCGATCCAGAATTTGAAACGGATCAAGAGTTGGCTCTCCCTGCACCTGACAGCGGAAATTATATTTCGCATAATCCTCTGCCCTGCTGATGCCCGGAGTTGCATTTTGCAGGCTTTTTAGAACCTCTGGCACATTGTTGCCAATGGAGGAAACAATGCCCATACCTGATATTACAACTCGTTTCATAATCGCCTCATTATGTCGTTGGTCAAATTGATTAAAACCTAGTCGTTGGGAAACAGGCCCACACGCAGGTTCTTGGCTACATATATAACTTCACCGTCAGCTTTTACAGTACCGGTCGCCGTACCATAGGGTACCGGCTGACGCCGATGACCCTTAATATCTATTGCAAATTCAAGCAATTTTTTGTCAGTAGTTGCCTGACCACTGAATTTTATTTCTCCACCCAGGGCACGCCCCTTGCCGGGATCCCCCGACCAACAAAGAAAAAAGCCAACCATTTGCCAAAGCGCATCAAGCCCAAGGCAGCCGGGCATAACCGGATCATCCTGAAAATGACATTCGTAGAACCACAAACCGGGATTAAGGTCCAGTTCAGCTCTGACCTGACCCTTGCCAAATTCACCCCCATCGCTGGTAATTGATGTGATGCGATCAAACATCAGCATTGGTGGTTTGGGAAGTTTTGCAAACCCTTCACCAAACAATTCTCCCTTGCCGCTGGCAATCAGGTCATCGTAAGTGTAGGCGTTTTTGCGTTCGGTCATTAAGGGGCCCCTTTTTGTTTTAATGCAACTTTATGAATAAGGGTTTGGCCGTTGAGGGTCAACAAAATTGACTATATTCCCGACCTTACTTCGCACAATTGTTTAGCGACTTGTTTGCGCAATTGCATGGGCGTATAAGAAAAGAACAATTGCCCTGTAAAATGAGCCCTCTATTGTTATGACAGCCACCCAGCGGATAAAAACTCCCCGCAACACTTCGCGCCACCCCTGTCTGATGGCGGTATTGCGCATGGCCGGTTTACGTCCCACCCAACAACGTATTGCGCTGGCTAAACTGCTCTTTTCAAGTGGACCGCGCCATGCCAGTGCGGAACAATTGCATTTAGAGGCGAAAACAGCTGGAATGAAGGTGTCCCTTGCGACGGTTTACAACGCACTCCCCCAGTTCCGCAGCGCCGGGCTGTTGCGGGAAATTTCCATTGATGCCACCCGCTCCTACTTTGATACAGACACCTCAAACCATCACCACTTTTTTGTTGAGGGGGAAGAGCGGGTTATCGATATTCCCTCAAACCTGATTGATGTGGTGGGCCTGCCTGATCCGCCAAAGGGAATGGAAATTTCCCATGTAGATATCGTGGTGCGGGTACGACCCGAAAAGCAAAAAAACCAAACCTGACAGGCTATCCGACAGTGTCGCCTAATTAAAGCTCTCATTGGGATAAACACCCCAAAGTGCAGACTGCTCCACATATCCTGTATAAGTTGAGCGCCCATCGTTTCCGGTGTTTGTTGCACTCACTGCACAATACTGACCGTCACACTCTTCAACGCTGACCAGATAATTTGAGGTCAACCAGGCCCGAATACGCGCCTCACTTTGGCCTCGGGCCCGCAACGGGATTTTTGCATCTGCATTCCAGGGAGCCACATAGGCCATGCGATGACCGGTAAGGAGGGATTTATGAACCCATCCTTCGGTTCCATCCAAATCTCGAATTTTACGCCAGGTATCATATTCCTGAATAATTTCCACTGGCAATTCCGATTTTACAAATACCCATGCCACATCATATTGTGTGCCTGGACCCACCCGAACATTTGTTGGCTCTGAGCGTACCGAAACAAATCTGGGCAGTGAAAAACCGGAGGGGTTATTGTTTGCCTGGGCAAATGCCGGTACCAGCATTGCAAATATTGCCAACACCAGTAAACCGACAACAAGCAAAGAACGCTGAATGGAGGGCATAAAAAACTGGCGTGATTTTTTAGTGATTTCGAGCAGAGGAGAGTTCATGGGTTTCCACTTATTGATTAGATGGGGTAGTATTAAAGTGAATACCTTAATGGGCGCTGAAAGTTAGGTTAATGAATCCAAAACCGGCCAAGATTTTTGTGACCCGTCGTCTGCCGGATCCCGTGGAACAACGCATGCAAATGCTGTTTGACGCCACACTTAATGAAGATGACATTCCTCTGAGCACCCAGCAAATTCTTGCGGGCGTCCAGAGTGCGGATGTGATTGTTTCTACAATTTCAGATCAGATGGACAAGGCACTAATTGGGCAGTTGCCGGAGCGGATTAAGCTCATTGCCCAGTTTGGCAATGGTGTTGACAATATTGATATATCAGCAGCGCATGCCAGAGGTATTACGGTGACCAATACACCAAGCGTTGTTACCGAAGACACCGCCAACATGGCCATGGCGCTGATATTGTCCCTGCCCCGCAGAATTGTGGAAGGGGCGCGGCTTGTAGCAAAAAACGGAGACTGGCCGGGCTGGTCCCCCACCTGGATGCTGGGACGTCGCCTGACCGGAAAATCCCTTGGTATTGTTGGCATGGGGCGGATCGGGGAGGCGGTGGCAACACGGGCCAAGGCCGTTGGTTTGAACATCCACTATTTTTCACGCACGCGCCGCCCGCCACAAATTGAGGAAGCGCTTGAGGCCACCCATTGGCACAAACTTGAGGACATGCTCAAGGAAGTGGATATCGTTTCCCTGCACACGCCCCACACCAGGGAAACGTTCAAACTGCTTGATAGATCCCGGCTGGAACTGATGAAAAGGGACGCTTTTTTAATCAATGTCTCCCGGCGTGAGCTAGTGGATGAAGACGCGTTGGTGGCGCTGATCCAGAGCGGACATCTGGCGGGTGCCGGGCTGGATGTGTTTGAGGACTATGACGGGGTCAATCCCGGTTTGTTGGCATTGGCACGCGATAACAAAGTGGTGCTCACCCCCCATATGGCCTCATCAACCCTTGAGGGGCGTATCGAAATGGGGGAAACGGTGATCCTCAACATAAAGATTTTTCTGGACAGTCATAACCCGCCGCACCGGGTTTTGGGTTGAGCATAAAAACAATGACAGAAATACCCGATATAAAAAAGGCCCCGCCTCAGCGGAGCCTTTAATTTTTTGCGCTCGCATTGAGCAAATCAATTTTAGTCGTCGTTTTTGATTTCTTCGCCAGTTTCCTGATCAACAACCTTCATGGACAGGCGCACTTTGCCCCGATCATCAAAGCCAAGCAGTTTCACCCAGACCTTATCACCTTCTTTGACCACGTCAGTGGTTTTATCCACCCGACTTGGAGTGAGTTGGGAAATGTGCACCAAACCGTCCTTGGGGCCAAAGAAATTGACAAAAGCACCAAAATCAACGGTTTTAACAACTGTGCCCTGATAAACAACACCGGCTTCGGGTTCGTCGGTAATGGACTTGATCCATTTTATCGCCGCTTCAATTGAAGCATTATCCGAAGAAGCGATTTTGATTATCCCCTCGTCATCAATGTTCACTTTTGCGCCGGTTTTTTCAACGATTTCGCGGATGACCTTGCCCCCGGTGCCGATCACTTCACGGATTTTATCCGTCGGGATCTGCATAGTTTCAATACGGGGAGCAAATTCACCCACTTCGTCGCGGGCAGTATCAAGCGCCTTGGCCATTTCACCAAGAATATGCACACGGCCGTCCTTGGCCTGTTCCAGTGCAGTTTGCATGATTTCTTCAGTAATCCCGGCAATCTTGATATCCATTTGCAAGGATGTAATGCCATCTTTAGTGCCGGCAACCTTGAAATCCATATCCCCAAGATGATCCTCATCACCAAGAATGTCGGAGAGAACGGCGAATTCTTCACCTTCAAGAATGAGGCCCATTGCAATGCCGGCAACGGCCTTTTTCATGGGGACGCCCGCATCCATGAGCGCCAGTGAGGCACCACAAACCGAGGCCATGGAAGAAGAGCCGTTGGATTCTGTAATTTCAGAAACAACACGGATTGTATAGGGGAATTCTTCAACGCTTGGGCGAACCGGATTTATGGCGCGCCATGCCAGTTTCCCGTGACCAATTTCACGACGTGAAGTGAAGCCGGTGCGGCCAGCTTCGCCTACAGAATAGGGAGGAAAGTTATAATGCAGCATGAAGTTCTGTTTTGAGGTGCCCTCAAGGCTATCCACAAACTGTTCGTCTTCTCCGGTGCCAAGGGTTGCAACCACCAGCGCCTGGGTTTCGCCACGAGTGAACACAGCGGAACCGTGGGTGCGGGGCAGAATACCAGCTTCTGCAACAACAGGGCGAACCGTTGCCAGATCACGGCCATCAATGCGTTTTTTGGTATCAATAACCGACCTGCGCACGATACGGGACTGAATTTTTTTGAAAACTGTTGAAATTTGCTCTGAGGTCCAGTCGGTTTCCTCAAGCGCTGCAACAACTTTTGCCTTGGCATCATCAAGAGCTGAATAACGAGCCTGTTTGTCAGTTTCTCCATAGGCGGCGCGTACATCACCCTCAATGATTGAGAACATTTCCGCATCCAGCGCCGAGAGGTCTTCTGCAACAACCTCGCGTGGCTCTTTGGCGGCCATTTCAGCCAGTTTGATGATGGCTTCAATTACCTTGCCGGATTGCTCATGACCATACATTACCGCACCCAGCATAATCTCCTCGGAAAGTTCCTGAGCTTCGGATTCAACCATCAAAACAGCGTCTTTGGTGCCAGCCATAACAAGATCAAGCTGACTTTCATCGCGCCGGTCGATAGGCGTATTAAGCACATATTCGCCATCAATATAGCCAACCCGTGCAGCACCGATCGGTCCCATGAAGGGAACGCCCGAGATGGTCAGAGCTGCCGAGGCCGCAACCAAAGCCAGAACATCAGGCTGGTTTTCCATATCATGCTGCAATACAGTAATAATAACCTGAGTTTCATTTTTGTATCCGGCAGGGAACAGGGGACGGATCGGGCGGTCAATCAAGCGACAGATCAGGGTTTCAGATTCACTTGGACGCGCTTCGCGTTTGAAATAGCCGCCAGGAATTTTGCCGGCTGCATAGAATTTTTCCTGATAATTTACGGTCAAAGGAAAGAAGTCAATTCCCGCCTTTGGGGTTTTGGAACTGACGATGGTCGCCAGAACAACAGTTTCGCCAAGTGTCGCCAATACGGCGCCGTGGGCTTGGCGGGCAATTTTGCCCGTTTCAAGGGTCAGCGGTTGGCCACCCCAGTTTAGTTCTACTTTATGGTGATTAAACATCTTTGGTTTTTCCATTCGTTCATACGAGAAAAACGGCAATATCCTTTGCACTTAATCTAAGGCACCCTCATTGGTGCAGATTTTAATGAAAAGGTTTTTCGGGCCGCATTTCCCTGACTGCTTTTTGTGGACGCCCCATGCGCCACACCAGATCGAGCAATCTTTTATTCAGTGTTCCAGTTTTTTGGAACGCGAAACTGGCGCAAAAGAATTTTCGCGCCAATCCATAACGTGTCGGCAAACGTCAATTAGCGACGCAGGCCAAGTTTTTCGATCAGGGTTTTATAACGCTGCTCGTCCTTGCGCTTGACATAGTCAAGCAGGCGGCGACGCAATGAAACCATTTTCAACAGACCACGACGGGAGTGATTATCCTTCTTGTGGCCTTTGAAATGTTCGGTAAGGTTGACGATACGCTCAGTCAAAATTGCTACCTGAACTTCGGGAGACCCGGTGTCAGAAGAATTTGTTCCGTATTCTTTAATTAACGCAGTTTTGCGCTCAGGTGTAATCGACATCGAATATTTCCTTTCAATATCAAAGGGTAAGGTTGCCCATGTCCGGGATGTCGTCCAGTACAGGGCCGCGAAATCCCTGCAAACAAGCAGGAATAGCGCCCCTATAGGGCAAAAAGGCCGGGAATGCAAAGGTTTTTACGTTTCAAATTCAATGGGGCAAAATTACCCGGGTGGGTTTGAACTGCCCCTGTTCCACATACCCCACAGCTACCGCCTCTCCCTTATGAGACGCCCATGCTTCCTCAAGCGTTACCGGCGCATTGGCACCGGTCAGCAAAACGGGGTTGCCATGTCTTATGGTCACCACCTGACGGGAATCCAGAGGAATTTCATGTAAATCAGCAAGACCCGCCGCCACCGGCAAAAGCATAGCGTCGCGTTCACTTTGATCTGCTGCCTCAAAGGTCTGTAAATCTATGGCGTCTTCATCGCTAAACTGGCCCACCTGTGCGCGATGTAAAGCGCCCACATGCCCTTTTGTACCAAGTATTTCAGCAATATCTCTGGCAAGGCTGCGAATATAGGTGCCTTTAGCGCATTCAACTTCAAATCTTGAGCGTTCAGGCCCATGCTCAAGCAGCTCAAAGCGATCAATTTCCACCTCCCTTGGTGGCATTTCAACCCGCTCACCCGCCCGAGCCAAATCATAGGCGCGCGCGCCTTTGATCTTAATGGCCGAATAAATTGGGGGAATCTGAGTTATCACCCCGGTAAAATCCGGTAAAACTGCCAGAACTTCTTTTATGGTTGGGCGGTGCGATGACGTTGCTATCACTTCACCCTCAATATCATCGGTATTGGTGGCGCTACCCCAAACCAGATCAAACTGATAAATTTTGGTGCCATCCTGAACAAAGGGTACGGTTTTGGTGGCTTCGCCAATGGCGATGGGCAAAATCCCGGTTGCCAGCGGATCAAGAGTTCCGGCGTGCCCGGCTTTCTTTGCACTCAACAACCAGCGCACTTTACCCACAGCCTGGGTTGAACCAAAATCATAGGGCTTGTTAAGAATAAGCCAGCCGGAAATGTCACGCTTCTGGGATTTTTTTTGTGTGGGATTCATCTAAAAATTCGTATTTTTTGGATCAGGAACAAGTTCTTTGGAGTACACTTGTTGATCGGTGAGCAATTTTGAGCCTAGGGTTTTACTTATGCCTGTAATTTCCGATTATCAATATTTTTAGCAATTATCTTTCTGAATTTGTCCACTTGTTCGCTGTCTTTGAAAGAGCGTTTAGGAATACAAATGGCCTGCACTTTATTTACCCAGAGAACAAAATGCTTCAACTCTTCATCCGCACCTACAAATCCCTTCCAGTTATAGTGACCTGTAATATTATCGCTCACCGTTTCAATTCCCTGCTCCCGCACATGCAATTGAATTTTTTTCCCTGCAGCATTTGCATTTTATAATATCGATAATTCCAGTAGCGCAAAAAGATATAGCGATAGGCCACAACTAAAATGGCAATTGCCAGGTTTGCAAAAATCAGCCAGCTAAACGACAGCTGATTTTGAAAAACTATATATATATACCTTAACGAAACTGCCACATTGGCAATTACCACGCCCCAGAATAACCAGTTACGCAATCGAAAAAATTTTCTGTGATGTTGACGCGCCTGATTAATCGCACGGTATTCGGCAAAACTGTAAGTGTATTCAAGCCGCATGATCGCCCTTAATTCTGCCCTGAGCACAGGGCTGAAACTAAGACGTTTGTTTCGGAGCAAACGGCCAGAAGTATGGCGCTATCGGGTTTTTTCCAAGGCTCTATTCACAAGAGTGCAGTCATGGCAAACAACTCAATCAGACGTCAGGTCCTGGCTGACTTCTTTTGAACGCAACAGGGCATTGATCCGATCCGCTTCGGCAAAGGTATCATCGACAAAAAACCGCAGAGAAGGCGCATACTTTAGCGACAATTGCGAAGAAATTCCGCCGCGTACATATTTTTTATGCCGGTTAAGAGCTTCTACCACCTGTTCGTCATTCTCACCCCCAAGGGGCATGATATAGACATTTGCCAGTTTCAAATCAGGGGTCATGCGCACTTCGGGCACCGTGATCATTGCCCCCTCAAGGGCGGGATCCTGCACCTCGCCACGCACCAGAAAGGCGGACAGGGCATGACGCACCAGTTCTCCAACCCTGAGCATACGCTGAGAGGGGGCACTGGTTTTTGCTTTTCTGTTCATACTATCAACCGATAATAACGATAGGGGTTTGGCGATTTATAGTTTGCGTTCGATTTCCTCCCGGCGGAAACATTCGATCACGTCTCCTGCCCGCATATCCTGATAGTTTTCAAATGCCATCCCACATTCCTGACCGGACTGAACGTCCTTCACTTCATCCTTGAAACGCTTCAGGGTTGAGAGCTTGCCATCATGGATCACCACATCATCGCGGATAAGGCGCACGTTGGCACCACGCTCAACAGTGCCATCGGTAACCCGACACCCGGCTACTTTACCGACTTTTGAAATATGAAAGACTTCAAGAATTTCAGCATTACCAAGGAATGTTTCACGCACTTCAGGGGATAGCATGCCGGACATAGCGTCCTTAACATCATCAACCAGATCGTAAATCACATCATAATAGCGCACTTCAACACCATCACTTCGAGACAGCTCCCGGGCCTGACGATTTGCACGCACATTAAAGCCAATGATAACTGCGCCTGATGCTTTGGCCAGAATAATATCACTTTCCGTGATACCCCCGGCTCCGGCAAGAAGAACCTGAGCTGAGACCTCATCGGTACCAAGTTTCTCCAGAGCTGAAACAATCGCTTCAACGGACCCCTGAACATCAGCTTTGATAACCAGTGGCACCCGGGAAATTTCCGAGGTTTTGATCTGGCTCATCATCTGTTCAAGGGAAGTAATGCCTGAACCGCCGGTTTTTTCACGATCAGAGCGCTGGCGATATTCAGTAATTTCACGAGCATGGGCTTCGCTTTCAACTACCGCAAAAACATCCCCTGCATCGGGTACACCGGTAAATCCAAGAACTTCCACGGGTGTAGAGGGACCGGCAGTTTTTACCTGCTCGCCCTTATCGTTAATCAACGCCCGCACACGTGCAGATTCTGATCCCGCAACAACAATGTCGCCCACATTAAGTTCGCCTCTCTGAACCAGAACAGTGGCAACTGCCCCACGTCCCTTATCCAGCTTGGCTTCAATCACAATCCCTTTGGCCCGTCCGGCAGGATTTGCTTTAAGTTCGAGCAATTCTGCCTGAAGCATAATGGTTTCAAGCAATTTTTCTAAATTGGTGCCTTCTATGGCGGATACTTCCACGTCCAGAATGTCCCCACCCATGCTTTCAACAAACACTTCATGCTGAAGCAATTCGGTACGCACCTTGTTTGGATCAGCTGCCTGTTTATCAATTTTATTGATAGCCACAATGATTGGCACTCCAGCGGCTTTGGCGTGCTTAATGGATTCAATGGTCTGGGGCATCACCCCGTCATCGGCGGCCACTACCAGAATGGCAATATCCGTCGCCTGGGCGCCACGGGCGCGCATGGAAGTAAATGCCTCGTGGCCCGGCGTGTCCAGAAATGTGATCAATGCACCATTTTTTTCAACCTGATAGGCGCCAATATGCTGGGTAATACCACCGGCCTCACCTGAAACAACATTGGCATCACGAATAGCATCAAGCAATGAGGTTTTGCCGTGATCCACATGGCCCATGATCGTTACCACCGGCGAGCGGGGTTCCTTGCCGATATCATCTTTATCATCGCCAACGTCAAACAGGCCCTCTTCCACATCAGATTCAGCGACACGTTTTACTGTGTGACCCAATTCAGTGGCGATCAATTCTGCAGTGTCAGTATCAAGTATATCGTTGATGGTGGCCATCTGGCCCTGTTCCATCAGCAATTTGATAACATCAACGGCCCTTTCAGCCATACGGTTGGCCAGATCGGCAACTGTAATTGCCTCTGGAATTGTTACTTCACGGGAAATCTTGGGCTGTGCCTCACGGGGCTTGCCACGTTGCTTGTCCCGGCGGCGGCGCGTGGCGGCAAGAGAAGGCCCACGACGTTCATTGGGGTTCAATGCCGAAGTCACGGTCAGCCGGGTACGATTTCGGTTGGCATCGCCTCCAGCACGGCGCGAAGGCTGAGGGCGGGCATTTTTGCGTGCCCGTTCCAGTTCTTCGGCACCAACTAATTTGTTTTTTTGCGGAGCGCCGGCACTGCGGCGTGCACGGCCATCCTCTTCCCCGGCAGGAACAATCGGGGGCGGCGGCAAATCAGGTTCAACCGGTTTTGGTGCATCCTTTGGAGCACTGGTATTTTTCGAAACAGCGGCAGCGACTTCTTCAGTTTTACGCTTCTTTTCTTCTTCCATATCCCTGGTGCGTTGCTCTTCTTCTTCGCGCCTGGCTTTACGGCGCACATCTTCTTCGGCACGACGACGACTATCGGCCTCGGCCATGGCGGCATCCTGGGCCTGCCGGGCAGCGGCATTTTGCAATGCCTTTGCGCGCGCCGAAGATTCAGAACTTGTCAGTCCCTGACGG
Source organism: Alphaproteobacteria bacterium (assembly GCA_024279575.1). Taxonomy (GTDB): domain Bacteria; phylum Pseudomonadota; class Alphaproteobacteria; order Rhizobiales; family Devosiaceae; genus DROE01. The sequence goes on from JAJRRJ010000073.1 coordinate 17,626, forward strand.
CCGGAAGGGGTATGTCTGGATGAAGGTGCGGAGCGTCCGCGTGAAGGCGTGGCGCCCTTTGCCGGGCGTGGTGGTGTGCCTTGCGCGGGTTTGGCAACATTGGTGCGCCCAAGGGGCGCGGCACCGGCAGCGCCTGATGGGGCAGTGCCTGACCCGGGGGTTACGACCCGCCGGGTACGACGTTCCACAACAACAGAACGGGTTGAACGAGCAACTATTGGTCGTCCAGCTCCACCAGAGCCCGTTTTCAGAGACAGGGTCTTTTTTGCCGGACCGCCAGTTGTATCATCTTTATTATTGTCTTTGTCGCTCATTTAATCTGTGTCTCGTTCATGTCTTTTGCCAGCCATTTGGCCTAGTGGTATTTAGTGCGCATTGTAACGGGTAAGCTTTATTACCCTTTGCAATGCCGATTTCGCAGCCGCACCATATGTTAGTGCTGCGTGTATCACATTTTCCTGCCCCAATGCCAAACCCAATTGTTCACTGGTTAAGATATCAAAATGGGGCACTTCAGTTTGTAGTCCCAATTCACGGGACTGAGACCTAAGCGTCGCCATCATTTTTCTTCGCCCGTCACTGGCCGCGTCACATGCAGTCAATAAAGCCAAAACACTTCCAGAAGCAATGCTAGACTTAACCCGCGTTGCCCCGGTTTGTAACTGCCCTGCCTTGCGCGCCAGCCCCAGGGCACCTTTCAAGCGCTGTTCTAACCGGGACCGTGTGATTTGTGCAAGGTCCGATGATACAGCAATTTTTTGCTTAAGGCTCCTCGTAAACACATTTTTTTCTACCGCCCGTACAACCGCTGCCTCATTGTCCGTGATCCAAACCCCTCTTCCGGGTGCTTTGGCGTCAATATCGGGCACCAGTTCCCCTTGCGGACTAAGGGCAAAACGAAGCAATTCCGCAACCGGCTTTGAATCCCTGGTCAGCGCGCATTCACGCACAAGGTCAGCCTTTTCAGCCAATTGCCGCTTTGTAAATCTGGTTTGCATGCTGGCTTTAAGTCCACTCTCTCCTGTTTAGGCAGTTTCTTCAGGGGTAGCCTCAACTGAAGTTTCTTCATCAGGTTGCAGCTCTTCTTCACTCACCCACCCGGCGATCAGGCGCGCCTGCATAATCATTTGCTCCGCCTCTTCACGCGAGAGCGGGAAAGTGCTCAATGTACCTTCAAACCGCTTGGCTTCGCCATCTTTGCGCTCAACCCAGCCAATCAGATCGTCAGCGGCATATCCGGCAAAATCCTCGATGGATTTTACATCGTCCTTGCCAATGGCAACCAGCATCGGCGCAGTCAGCCCTTCGATCTGATAAAGCTCATCCAAAACACCCAGTTCAATGCGTTCATCATCGTGGGCCTTTTCAATCGCTTCAAGATATTCTGTAGCACGGGATTGAATTTCTCCCGCTGTATCCTCATCAAACCCTTCAATCATTGAAATCTCGGCTGGTTCAACATAGGCCAGTTCCTCAACTGAGGAAAACCCTTCCGAAGCCAACAATTGTGCAACCGTTTCATCCACATTCAGCGCACGGGTGAACAATTCTGAACGCTCGACAAATTCTTTCTGGCGTCGCTCACTTTCTTCCTGCTCGGTCAGGATATCAATATCCCAACCAATGAGCTGAGAGCCAAGGCGCACATTCTGCCCCCGACGACCAATGGCCAGCGACAATTGCTCATCAGGCACCACAACTTCAATGCGCTCTGCCTGCTCATCAAGAACCACCTTGATAACTTCTGCGGGTTGCAGGGCAGATACCACAAGATCGGCGATATTTTCGGTCCAGGGAATGATATCAATTTTTTCTCCCTGCAACTCACCAACAACCGCCTGCACCCGGGATCCACGCATACCAACGCATGCACCAACAGGGTCAATGGAGCTGTCCGAGGAGGTTACTGCAATTTTTGCGCGGGAGCCGGGATCACGTGCAATCGAGCGAATAGTGATAATACCATCATAAATTTCAGGCACTTCCTGCATAAACAATTTTGCCATGAACTGGGGGTGAGTGCGGGAAAGAAAAATCTGGGGGCCACGCTGCTCGCGGCGCACATCATAAATAATTGCCCGAATACGATCACCATACCGAAACGTTTCACGCGGAATCAACTCATCACGGCGCACAATGGCTTCACCACGCCCAAGATCAACAATAACATTGCCATATTCAACTCTTTTCACGGAGCCGTTCACAATCTCACCAATGCGATCAATATATTCCCCATACATGCGATCGCGCTCCGCATCACGCACTTTTTGCACAATCACCTGCTTGGCGGATTGCGCAGCAATACGACCAAACTCAATCGGGGGAAGAGGCTCAGAAATATATTCACCTATTTCAGCGTTTTCGATCCGTTTTTTGGCTTCTTCCAAAGAAATCTGTCGAGATACCTCTTCTACCTGTTCAACAATTTCCAGCAGGCGCCACAGGCGCATTTCACCCGTTTTGGGATTTATTTCAGCTTTGACTTCCGTTTCAGCGCCATAGCGGGCGCGGGCGGCGCGGGCAATTGCATCCTGCATCGCATCAATTACGATCATCCGGTCAATGGATTTTTCCCGAGCAACTGCGTCTGCAATTTGTAAAAGCTCGAGCCGATTGGCTGAAACGGACATTAATTTGTCTCCTTGGAAGTCTGGGTTGTGTTGATTTCTTGTTTGGATGCGGGCTGATCAATTTCGTGTTGAACGCTTTCATCCAGAAGGGTCTGGTCATTTTTTTGCTGCGCGCGCGCCTGAGCTAACAAATGGTCCGTCAGAATTAGTTTTGCACTTGAAATATCACTCAGAGGCAGAACAAAGTCCGGGGTGGCGCCTGCTGGCACATCAGGAAGGGTCAAAGTAACCGCATCGTTTTCAACGCCTTTGATTATACCGCGAAACCTTTTGCGCCCATTGATCATATGGGCCAATTCAATGCGAGCTTCGTGGCCAACATTGCGCTCAAAATCACGCGCGCGCACCAAAGGACGGTCGACCCCGGGGGAGGAAACCTCCAGATGATAGGGCACATCAATAGGCTCTTCCACATCCAGAACCGGGGATAGTTCCTGGGATAGTTCCTGGCATTGGGTGATTGAGAAATGACCTGCCTCATCTTCTGCCATAATTTGCAGCGTGCAGCCGTTTTCAGGTAGTATTTTTACCCGAACCAGAAAAAAGCCCAGATCGCGGGCAACCGGCTCCACGATGGAGGCGACGCGCTGTTCCTGTCCGGTTTCACTTATGTAGCGTTTGTTGTTCAATGGAAACATTTTCATTTTCGGCAACAAAAAAGAGCGGGGCCGTTTTGGCGCCCACTCTCCGGTTAACCCTTGAGAATTTGAGGTCTGTATAAACCCCCTGCGGTGAAATAACAAGCAAAGATTTTATGCACAGCGCACAAAGGTAAAATAGAAACTTTGCATCCGCCCTTCGCGCCGGGCCTTACTTTCATAGCGTGTTGATTGCCACCCTTCAAACGGGGTATGCCAAAATTGGGGATTCTGGCTTGTTTGCCAGCAAAACGCCTCATTGCGCACCATGTGCGCCAGGGTCCAGTTGGCGTAATCCTCAATATCTGTTGCAAACCGGAACCGGCCACCAGGTTTTATCACGCGCGCCAATTCGTTTAAGGTCGTGTTTGAAACAAAGCGGCGTTTATTATGGCGCAGTTTTGGCCATGGATCCGGATACAGCAAATAAACCAAATCCAGCGATGCATCTGGCAGGGCGCTTAGCAGACGAAAAGCGTCACTGGTAAACAGTGAAATATTCTTGATATTTTCAGCGGCGATGGTTTTGAGAATTTTTCCAATTCCCCCGGTAAACACCTCACAACCCACATAGCCATTTTCAGGATTTTGTATCGCAATACGCGTCAGGTGCTCTCCTCCACCATAACCGATCTCTAAAATATTCTGTTTGGCGCCGATACCAAAAATCTGTTGCGGATCAATTTGCCCCTTGTTTGGCAATTCAATGCGCAAATCAGGAAGTAAAGTGTCAAAAAGCTCGCGCTGTCCTTTATGTAAGCGCTTACCCGACACACGACCAAAAAAAGCCCGGTGCTCTTTTTGGCGACCAGACTTTGAGGGATAATTATCTGACATCAAGAATAAACGGCGTCTTTAAAAGCCTTGACCAGGTTGGTTTTTTCCCA
>JAJRRJ010000074.1 GCA_024279575.1 Alphaproteobacteria bacterium
AAAGGATTTCGTGTTGGAATCGTTGGTCTTCCAAATGTTGGAAAATCAAGCATAATCAATGCTTTAACGCGATCTAATCGCGCCATAGTCACTGATGAAGCTGGCACTACCCGGGATATTCAGGAGTTGCAGGTTGATATAGAGGGCAGGCTATTTTTGTTGCTTGATAGCGCTGGTATACGTCACTCTTCCAGCAAGGCGGAACAGGAAGGCGTTCGGCGTTCTTATGAAATGATGGATGCGTGTGATCTTATTGTGTGGGTTTGCGCGCCTGATGTAAAGAATAGTGAAGTTTTGCCTACCGTTGCAAACCCCTTAATTCATATTTGGAATAAAGCTGATTTATCAGCCACGGGGCGCTCAGGCGCACAAATTTGTGCCAAGTCCGGGGATGTAAAGGTTTTGGAAAAATTGCTTTGTGAGCAGTATGATGCATTAAGACCTTCAGGCGAGAGCGTATTTATTAGTCGACAACGGGACAAAGTTGCACTCGAGGCTGGGATCAAGGGGATTAAGGGCGCTATTGAGCAACTCGAGAAAGGACCTGACCTCATGAGCCAGGAGCTGCTGGCAGAAGACATTAGACACGTGATATTTATTCTTGCCCGGTTTTTGGGCCACGTTGATGTAGAAGATGTCTTGGGGAGGGTTTTTTCCGGGTTTTGCATTGGAAAATGATTCACGTGAAACACCACTTGATGCCAACTAAAATTTGATTCACGTGAAACATACTTGGATTTCCTTATATGAAGCATTTTGACATTATTGTAGTTGGGGGTGGTCACGCCGGCTGTGAGGCTGCTGCTGCTGCTGCCCGGCTGGGCGTATCCACGCTACTTATAACCCATAAACTGGGTACTATTGGCGAGATGAGCTGTAATCCTGCAATGGGGGGACTTGGAAAAGGTCACCTGATTCGCGAAATAGATGCGCTTGGCGGTCTTATTGGGCGTGCCTCTGATCAGGCAGGTATTCAATTTCGGGTTCTCAATAAAAAAAAAGGGCCTGCGGTTCAGGGCCCCCGCGCTCAGATTGATCGCGCCCTATATCGTGAGGCAATGGCGGGTGCGATTGCCAAAATTGGAGGGCTTGCACTGCATGAAGGTGAAGTTGATGATTTATTATGCGATAAAGACAAGGTAATCGGCGTAAAATTGCGTGATGGGCTAAAATTTGCCTGCTCAGCAGTCGTTCTTACAACGGGAACATTTTTAAATGGTACAATTCATCTTGGAAGGGAAAGTTTTCCGGCCGGTCGGATGGGCGAAGCATCTACTTTGGGCTTATCCAGGCGGCTTTATGGAATGGGGCTTGATATGGGCCGGCTCAAGACCGGTACTCCGCCCAGGTTAAGTGCCAGATCCATTGATTTTTCTTCCCTTGCTGTTCAGAAGGGAGATGCGGTTCCGCAACCCTTTTCGTTTATTTCCGGGCCCATTGAGAGGGAGCAGCTCGTATGTTCGATTACGCATACGAATGAGGAAACCCATGATATTATTCGTAAAAACTTGCATGTATCGGCAATTTATTCGGGAAAAATTGATAGTTTAGGCCCGCGATATTGCCCTTCAATTGAAGATAAGGTTGTACGTTTTGAAGAGCGTACCAGTCATCAGATTTTCCTTGAACCGGAGGGGATCGGTGATGACACAATTTATCCTAACGGAATATCCACGTCTCTGCCCGCAGATATTCAACTGACCTTTTTGAAGACTATTTCAGGATTGGAAAATGTCGAGATTATTCAACCGGGATATGCTGTTGAGTATGACTTTGTTAACCCTCAGGAATTGTCACATAGTCTTGAGGTTAGGGCATTGTCGGGATTGTATTTGGCTGGCCAAATTAATGGAACCACCGGCTACGAGGAGGCTGCGGCGCAAGGTTTGGTGGCTGGGGCCAATGCTGGCATGAGCGTGCTTGGGAGGCCTGTGTTTGAGCTGTCGCGCACGCTTAGCTATATCGGTGTTATGATTGACGACTTGGTTATGAGGGGTGTTACAGAGCCCTATCGTATGTTTACTTCACGGGCGGAATTCAGACTGCACTTGCGAGCAGATAATGCGGATCAGCGCTTAACTGGTATTGGTATTGAGCTGGGTTTGGTAGAGGGTTTACGTAAAGAAATTTATCAGCGTAGAAAAAATGAGCTGTATTTGGGAAGGCATATGTTGAATACACTTGTTGTAACACCAAGCCAGGCAAAAAAGCATGGGGTGACTATTAATGCGGATGGCAAGCGGCGGAGTGCTTTTGACCTTCTTTCTTATCCTGGCGTTACGCTTGGGGATGTGAAAGCTATTTGGAAGGAAATCAATGGAATTAGCGACGAAATTTTGTTGCAACTTGGCGTTGATGCGCGATATGCACCCTACCTTGAGCGTCAGCAACTTGACGTTGAGTGGGTTCAAAAGGATGAGTTGAAAGTAATACCTGATTGGTTGGACTATAGTTTGGTTCCAGGACTTTCAAATGAGTTGAAAGATAAACTCACCCGGCATCGACCCAGAACCATTGCGCATGCTCAGCGGTTGGAGGGTATTACCCCGGCTGCAGTTTTATTGGTTCTTGCCACTATTC
>JAJRRJ010000075.1 GCA_024279575.1 Alphaproteobacteria bacterium
CTTTATGATTGGCAAAATCGCCCTTGGGTTGCGTACCGACTATCTGGCCATTGCCACCATTGGCATTTCAGAAATTATTCGCGCTTTTATCAAGAATATGGATTGGCTGACACGGGGAACTTTGACAGTTACGCCGCTGCCATGGCCCGTGCCACGTCCGCAGGAGTTTCAGGCCTGGGGGGTGGATAGTGCAGGCTCTTTCATTTTTGCCCGAGCTGGGTATCTGGCGCTGGTTGTTGTTGTGGTGGTGGCTGCCCTGTTTCTTATTCAACGGGCCTATGGGGGACCATGGGGGCGCATGATGCGCGCAATCCGGGACAATCATATATCTGCTGCGTCCATGGGCAAGGACGTCAAAGCGCGCCAGCTGGAAATTTTCATATTTGGCTCGGTTCTGATTTCCATTGGCGGGGCCATTCTGATTTCCTTTGTACAAATATTTGACCCGGCGGCGTTTCAACCGATCAACCATACATTCATCATCTGGGTGATGGTGATTGTGGGGGGTGCCGGAAATAATTTCGGGGTGCTGTTTGGGGGGATATTTATCTATACGATCTGGATAATATCGGAACCGGCCAGCCAGGCCTTGTTTGTTGTTTTGTCTTCAATGTCTGAGGATATAGGCTGGGGCGCAATTCCTGATATTGAAAGCCGTTCATTGCAAATGCGGGTGTTTGTGTTGGGGCTGGTGATTACGCTGGCGCTCAGATTTGCGCCCAACGGGCTGATCCCGGAAGTGGTGCATCGGGATAAAGTAGAGGAAAAGCAACCTGAAAAAGGTTCTGTTAAGCCGGCCTGACGCGGGGTATGAGTCCATTGCCCGCGCAACGGAGGGGATCTGCAAATGGAAACAGAAGGTTGTTTTGGTTGCGGGGGTGAATTCCCAAAGGTTGAAGGCCCGGTGCATGAATATATGGCATCTTGTCCGGGATGCTGGGCAGCATTTGGTGAAGTGCTGGCCCGTGAATATAGCGATGAAACCTATTTTGAGGTGCATCGGTTAAGTGTGGATGCCTATGCGGTTCAACATCCCGGTTTGCCCTCTCGACAGACAATCCAGTCCATCGGTGTGCATCTGATACGTCTGTGCCTGTTTCTTGAGCGTGATTTGACACCTGAGCGCGCCAATGATGCGATGCTTAAGGCGGGAACAAACAAAAGTACCTTCATCTGGCTTGAGCCGCCCGAATCGCTGGGTGAAATAACTGTTGTCGAGGTGGCAAATACCGTTAATTCGGATGAACACAAGATTGTTGTGAAGGAGTGGGCGCGGGGCGCATGGGAGGCGTGGTCGCCGCACCATCAACAGGTGAAGGCCTGGATGGTTGAGGCGGGGTTGGATTGAAACAAAAAAGCCCGGGAAATTATCCCGGGCTTTTCCAGTTTTTATGGATGGTATTGCCTTAAGAAGCAGGTCCAACGATTACAAATTCACCGTTTTCGATTTTCTGCTCATTGTAGGAGCCAGCCACGTCGCCGTTTTCATCAAAGTCTTGAGAGCCACCGGCACCTTCATAATTGATGTCTTTACCAGCGGCGAGCAGTGCTACAGCTTTTTCCCATTCGCCGGGAAGAATAACTTCACCCGGAGCTGAGGCAATGGAGCGCAGAGCTGCGGAAACGCCTTCGCGATCGGCAGAGCCATTTTTCTCAATCGCAAGAGCAACCATGAAGGCAGCGTCATAGGCTTGTGGTGAGAAGATAGCTGTCGGGTCCAGACCGGCAGCTTCTGCAGCTTCTGCATAGATTGCAGCGCCTGGTCCATCTGGAGCTCCTGGAGGAGAAGCAAAAGCACCCTCGAGGGCGGTTGCATCAATACCAGTCATCAAAGCGTTGTCGATCATGCCGTCGCCGAAAACGTAGTTCACGAAGTCGCCGCCTTCAGTTGCCTGACGCACGATGGTTTGACCTGAGCCGGAAGCATAGGCCAGAACAACAAGAGTTTCTGCACCGGTTGCTGCGAGCGAGCCCACTTCAGCGCGGTAATCAGCTTTGCCTTCTTCATGGCCTTCGCTGGCTGCAACTGTGCCGCCATTGGCTTCAAAAGAAGCAACAACAGCATCGGCCAGTCCCTTGCCGTAATCATTGTTGATGTAGGAAACAGCAATGGTGTCGATGCCTTTTGACAGGATCAGCCGGGCCAGAACGTCACCCTGATAAGAATCAGATGGGGAAACGCGGAACAACAGATCATTGTCTTCAACAGTGGTCACTGCTGGAGAGGATGCTGATGGGGAAACAATAGTCACATTTCCTGGAATGGCGGCATTGGAGGCCGCAGCAATTGTTTCACCGGAACAAACAGCGCCAACAATGGCGGTTACCTGATCGGTGTTTACCAATTTATCAGCAGCACTGGCGCCAAGGGTGGAATCGCAGCCACCGTCACTGGAAATCAGTTCCAGAGTTTGGCCAAGTACACCGCCCTGCTCGTTGATGTGCGCAACGGCAAGTTTTGAGCCTTCAAAAATTGGCGGAACCAAATTTTCGATTGGGCCGGTAAAACCGCCAATGAAGCCGATCTTTACGTTTTGGGCCATTGTCGGGGTTGCTGCACTTAGGGCAGCGATGGCAATAGCGGTTAGAAGAGTTTTTTTCAAAATCTGCATGGTTTCCCTCAGTTATTTGTGGACCACATATCATATCGCCAGACTTTCTTGTCTGGTCGGTTTGTGGCAGTCAAGATTACAGGCTTGGCTTTGGCCAAGACACTAAAGAAGACTTTTGCACACTTTACCTGCAAGAGTCACGGGGGAATTGAGCACTAAAGGATGAGTTGCTTAACGGGGCTGGCAATGTAACTCTTGGTGTGCTGGATTTTGCCGGTATAAAAGATATAAATTTCAGGGATATTTGGAGTTCAAAGCCGCTTGAGCAAATTTAGATTAATATTGATGCGTGCCGTCATGGTGTGGCTGGCGGGAGTTTCTTTTATCTGGCCGCTGCCGGCCTATTCGAATGACAGTGTCATTGATCTCAGCGTGGCATCGGCGGAAGCTGCGTGTGGGGGGAGGCCCATTTCCATTGTGCAGATGCAATGGCCTTCTTCGGTTATTCTGGCTCATATCCACGGGATTATTCTTGAAACCCATCTGGGATGCGACGTGCAATATGTGTCAGGTGATATGGCGGCGATGGCTTCCTCAATGGCAACAACCGGTGAACCGGCAATTGCGCCAGAACTCTGGATTTCGCGGATTGCATCAATTTGGAATTCTGTTCTGGGGACGGGGCGTATTCGTACCAGCGCGCCCAGTTTTTCAGGGGGCGGGTTTGAGGGATGGTTTTTACCCGCACATATGGTGGAGCTTGTGCCGGAGCTAAGGGAAGCTCTGGCAATAGAGGACAATCTGGAACTAATGCTGGCATCGGAAAATGAGCAGCAGGGGGAGGCGGGTGTATCGCAAGGCGCACGCGGGAGTGAGAGAGTACGGTTTATTTCATGCCCCAAAAGCTGGGCCTGTTCGGTCATCAATAAAAACCTTTTGGCGGCCTATGGGTTGAGCGATCTGGTGGAAATAGTGGAGCCGGCCAATCGTTTTGAAATGGATACGCTGATTGCCCAGGCGGTTTCTTCAAGGCTGCCGGTTATTTTTTATTACTGGCAGCCAAATGCGGTGTTGGCCCAGTTTGATTTTGTTGCCCTGGAAATGGGGGAGGTTAATTCCGAACTTTTCAAATGCCTGGCGCAGATCGATTGTAGTGATCCCCAACCCTCCAGCTTTGGTGGAGAAAAGCCCTTTATTGTCTCCTCTGACTGGATAGGTGAGGAGGCACCACAGGTTTTGCGTTACCTGCAACGGGCAACCATGCCGATTGAAGAAATGAACAGGATATTGAACTGGCAGTCAGAAGGGGAAGTGGAATTTGAAGAACTGGCAGCGCGGTTTGTGGCGGAGCGTGAAGATGTGTGGCACGCTTGGGTTGAGGGATTGCGCTAAGCGAACTTTTTCAAATATCGCTGCTACTTGATCGGGGTACTTGCGTGGTATCACTGAAATCCGGGCGCGGCATTCTAATTTGTGGGCATTTGTTGGAATAATTGTCCAATATAGTTTTCAATCGGATCAAATTTTTTCTTAATGCATTGATAGTATTGATGTTTTTTACTTGAGGTGACATCTTCTGGGGAGTGGTTGTTCACGTTCTCAGAGGAAAAAATGGAAATCAAGTACATAAATGAACAGGTGAGTGTTTCCCCTCAAATCAGTGTGGCCGATGTAAAGCGAATTAAAGCGGCGGGTTATGTGGCGATTGTTAATAATCGACCGGACGCCGAAGAAGAGGATCAGCCATGGGGTGAGGATATTGAGGCAGAAGCTGCGCGTCTTGGTATCCCCTATTACTTCATTCCTGTTGGTGGCATGCCATTTTCGCCCCAGGCAATTGCTAAAACAAAGGATGTTCTGGCAAAATATGAGGGGCCGGTTTTCTTCTTTTGTCGCTCTGGAACCCGCTGTGCCAAGCTTTGGGCAAATACTCAAATTGGCGAATTGCTTTCAGATGAAATTATTGCCCTTGCAGCCCGCGCCGGATATGATGTTGGCGGGTTACTGGAAGAAATAGATATAAAACGCAGCGCTGCATAATTGTTTGCGCAGGTATAATTTGCGTGATGCCTGAATAAACGGGCATGGCATTTGTTCTTTATCTGGCTTGAGATGACTGTGCTGACACATCTTCATGTGCAGTCATTTTGCGTTATATACGTATATTTTGTGATGTGATCGATTACACTCTATTGCGGTTGTTGAGGCTGCGTGGCAAAAACAGGGGTAAATGACGCCATTTTGCCGGAGGCCGCCCTATGGATATTCGAAAAATCAGCAATCGCTTGAGTGCATCGCCGCAGATTTGTGCCGACGATGTTATTGCCATCAAGGAGGCGGGGTTTGTGGCAATCATTAACAATCGACCGGACGGGGAAGAAATAAATCAGCCCCTTCATGATGATATTGAAGAAGCGGCGAAGCGGCATGGAATTCCATATCACTATCTGCCGGTTATCTCCGCTCCCTATGCGCCAAAAGTGATTGCTAAAATGGGTGATGTGCTGGCGCAATATGAGGGCCCGGTTTTGATGTTTTGTCGAACCGGAACGCGCTCAACCCGGCTGTGGGCGTTCTCCCAAAAAGGATTGGTTCCCGGCGAGGAGTTGATTTCCATGGCGGGGGATGCCGGATATGATCTGTCCAAGCTGCTTGGGGATCTTGTTTGAAACAATTGCTTTGGTAATCATTAAAATGAACTGGGTTGTTTAATGTTGATTAAAAAAATTCTTGTTGCTAACCGAAGCGAAATTGCCATTCGGGTTTTTCGAGCCGCCAATGAGCTGGGGATAAAAACCGTTGCGGTTTTTGCAGCGGAGGACAAACTGGCGCTGCACCGGTTTAAGGCGGATGAGGCCTATCTTATCGGCAAGGGTTTAGGACCGGTTGAAGCCTATTTGCAGGTGGATGAATATATTGCCATTGCGAGCGAATGCGGGGCTGATGCTATTCATCCGGGGTATGGCCTGCTTTCGGAAAGTCCAGAATTTGTTGATGCATGTGAAGATGCGGGAATAATTTTTATTGGCCCAAGGGCTGAAACCATGCGCTCACTGGGTAATAAGGTTGCTGCGCGCAAAATGGCTATCGAAAATGATGTGCCGGTGGTGCCGGCAACGGAGCCTTTGCCCGATGATCTTGATATGTGTGCAAAAATGGCGGCAAAAGTCGGCTACCCCCTGATGCTCAAGGCAGCGTGGGGTGGCGGCGGGCGGGGCATGCGCCGTATTCTCTCGGAGAAAGATTTGCGGACTGAACTTGACGAGGCCAAGCGCGAAGCCAAAGCGGCCTTTGGCAAGGACGAGATGTATCTGGAAAAGCTGGTGGAGCGGGCGCGCCATGTGGAGGTGCAGCTGTTGGGGGACGATCACGGCAATCTGGTGCATTTGTTTGAACGGGATTGTTCGGTGCAACGACGAAATCAAAAGGTGGTAGAGCGAGCACCGGCGCCTTATCTGAGTGAAGATGTGCGTACCGCCCTGACTGAGGCGGCTTTGCGTTTGGGGCGGGCGGCCAATTATCGTTGCGCCGGGACCGTTGAATTTTTGATGGATGCGGATTCGGATGAGTTTTATTTCATTGAGGTCAACCCGCGCGTGCAGGTTGAACATACAGTTACTGAAGAAGTGACTGGTATTGATATTGTGAAAGCACAAATCCGTGCGCTTGAGGGGGCAATAATCGGGACGCCGCAATCGGGGATTCCGTTGCAAAAGGATATTCATCTCAACGGTCATGCGTTGCAATGCCGGGTGACAACGGAAGATCCTGAACAAAATTTTATTCCCGATTACGGACGCATTACAGCCTATCGTGGAGCAACCGGGTTTGGGGTGCGCCTTGATGGGGGGACGGCCTATTCGGGGGCGGTAATTACGCGGTTTTATGATCCGCTACTGGAGAAAGTCACTTGCTGGGCGCCTTCGCCTGAGGAGGCTATTGCGCGCATGGACAGGGCCTTGCGTGAGTTTCGCATTCGCGGGGTATCGACTAATCTGGCGTTTTTAGAAAACATTATCGGACATGAAAAATTTCGAAACAATACATATACAACGCGCTTTATCGACAATACGCCCTCTTTGTTTGATATACCCAAACGGCGCGATCGGGCAACAAAGCTGTTGACCTATATTGGTGATGTCAGTGTCAATGAGCATCCTGATGTAAAAGGGCGTATGCTGCCCCCCAAAGATGCACCTGAGCCGGTGGTGCCGATTTTTCCGCCATTGACGGTTGTCGAGGGGACGCGGCAGATTTTGGACCGGGAGGGGCCAAAGGGTCTGGCCCAATGGATGCGGGAGCAAAAACAGGTTTTATTTACCGACACAACCATGCGTGACGGCCATCAATCCCTGCTTGCTACCCGCATGCGCACCTATGATATAGCGCGGATTGCTCAGGCCTATTCGCGGGGGATGCCCAATCTGTTTTCACTTGAATGCTGGGGGGGGGCAACGTTTGACGTA
>JAJRRJ010000076.1 GCA_024279575.1 Alphaproteobacteria bacterium
CAAAGAGCAGGAAGTCTATATGGGCGACATGCCTTTGATGACTTCAAACGGCACGTTTGTGATTAATGGCACCGAACGGGTTATTGTTTCACAAATGCACCGTTCCCCTGGCGTGTTTTTTGATCATGACAAGGGAAAAACCCATTCATCGGGTAAGCTATTGTTTGCCGCGCGGATTATTCCCTACCGTGGTTCATGGCTTGATATTGAGTTTGACGCCAAGGATGTTGTTTTTGCCCGTATTGATCGCCGCCGTAAAATTCCGGTGACATCTTTGCTCAAGGCGCTTGGTTTGAACGCTGAGCAAATTCTTGAAACCTATTACAAAACCATTGAGTTCAAGAAAGTCAAACAGGGCTGGAAACGCCCCTTTGATGTAGAAAAATTCAAGGGCGGTAAGCCCTTGCGGGATCTTGTGGATGCTAAAACCGGTGATGTGGTGCATGAGGCGGGCAAAAAGCTCACCGTGCGTGGCGCCAAAAAAATTGCTGAAGGCGGCATAAAAGAACTGCTGGTTTCCGATGAGGAATTGTATGGCACCTATGTTGCCCATGATCTGATGAGCATGGAAACGGGCGAGATTTTTGCTGAAGCAGGGGATGAACTGGACGAGGCGCTGCTCGAAAAACTAGCTGAGCAGGGTTTCAAAACACTGCCAATTCTGGATATCGACCATGTGAGCATCGGCGGCTATTTGCGCAATACTCTGGCTGTTGACAAGAATGAAACCCGTGAAGATGCCTTGTTTGACATTTATCGGGTCATGCGTCCGGGCGAACCGCCCACGCTTGAAACCGCAGAAGCCATGTTCAACTCGCTGTTCTTTGATTCAGAGCGTTATGATCTGAGCGCGGTTGGTCGTGTAAAAATGAATATGCGTCTTGATATTGAATGTGAAGACACAATGCGCGTTTTGCGTAGCGAAGATATTGTTGAAGTCGTGCGTACGCTGGTGAACCTGCGTGATGGTATCGGTGAGATTGACGATATTGATAATCTTGGTAACCGCCGGGTGCGCTCGGTTGGTGAGTTGATGCAAAACCAATACCGGGTTGGTCTGTTGCGCATGGAGCGTGCGATCAAGGAACGGATGAGTTCTGTTGAAATTGACACGGTTATGCCTCAGGACCTGATTAACGCCAAGCCTGCCGCCGCTGCGGTGCGTGAGTTTTTTGGATCGTCCCAGCTTTCCCAGTTTATGGATCAAACAAATCCATTGAGTGAAATTACCCATAAGCGTCGCCTTTCAGCGCTTGGCCCAGGCGGGTTGACTCGTGAGCGGGCCGGGTTTGAGGTGCGTGATGTGCACACAACTCACTATGGCCGGATTTGCCCGATTGAAACCCCTGAAGGGCCAAATATTGGTTTGATCAATTCGCTGGCAACGTTTGCGCAAGTGAATAAATATGGTTTTATTGAAACGCCATACCGCAAGGTGATCGACGGTAAAATTACTGATGATGTGGTTTATCTGTCGGCCATTGAGGAAGCCAAATATCATGTGGCTCAGGCAAATGCGCACATCTCGGATGAAAACACTTTTGTCAACGAACTGGTGACTGCACGTCATGCGGGCAATGTGTCTCTGACACCGCGCGAAATGATTGATATGATGGACGTGTCGCCAAAACAGGTTATTTCCGTGGCGGCCTCGCTTATTCCGTTCCTTGAAAACGACGATGCGAACCGTGCCTTGATGGGCTCGAACATGCAACGTCAGGCGGTTCCTTTGTTGCGTAGTGAAGCACCGTTTGTGGGCACCGGCATGGAAGCGATTGTTGCTCGGGATTCAGGGGCGGCGATTATTGCCAAGCGGACCGGGGTCATTGATCAGGTGGATGCAACGCGTATTGTTATTCGTGCCACTCAGGAAAACGACCCTTCTAAAACCGGGGTTGATATTTACAACCTGATGAAATTCCAGCGTTCCAACCAGTCTACTTGCATTAACCAGCGTCCGCTGGTGGTGGTTGGGGACCATGTGGAGGCCGGGGACATTATTGCTGATGGTCCTTCAACGGACCTTGGTGATCTGGCTCTGGGTCGTAACGTGCTGGTGGCATTTATGCCCTGGAACGGATACAATTACGAGGATTCCATTCTGCTTTCAGAGCGGATTGCGCGGGAAGATGTGTTTACCTCTATTCATATTGATGAATATGAAGTGATGGCGCGGGACACAAAATTGGGTCCTGAAGATATTACCCGTGATATTCCCAATGTTTCAGAAGAAGCCATGCGCAATCTGGATGAGGCCGGTATTATTCATATTGGTGCTCAGGTTGGACCCGGGGATATTCTGGTTGGTAAGATTACCCCGAAAGGGGAAAGCCCCATGACGCCGGAAGAAAAACTTCTTCGGGCGATCTTTGGTGAAAAAGCCTCTGATGTGCGTGATACGTCCTTGCGCATGCCTCCGGGGGGATCCGGCACCATCGTTGAGGTGCGGGTGTTTAACCGCCATGGTATTGAAAAAGACGAACGGGCCATGTCCATCGAACGCGAAGAAATTGAACATCTGGCTAAGGATAGGGACGACGAACAGTCCATTCTTGATCGGAACGTTTATGCGCGTCTTAAAGAGATGTTGTTTGGCAAAAAGCCAACGGCTGGTCCTAAGGGGTATGTCGAAGGCACGAAGCTTAATGATTCCGTGTTTGAAGGACATGCGCGTTCCAAATGGTGGCAATTTGCTGTTGATGACGACAAAATCATGAGTGAAATGGAAGCTTTGCACGCTCAGTATGAAGACAGCCGCAAACTGTTGGAGCAACGGTTTATCGACAAAGTTGATAAGCTTCAGCGTGGCGACGAACTTCAGCCTGGCGTGATGAAAATGGTTAAAGTTTTTGTTGCAACCAAACGCAAGATCCAATCTGGTGACAAAATGGCAGGGCGTCACGGCAACAAGGGTGTGGTCAGCCGCATCATGCCGATTGAAGACATGCCGTATCTGGCCGATGGCACCCATGTGGATGTGGTGCTCAACCCGTTGGGTGTTCCATCCCGGATGAATGTGGGACAGATTCTTGAAACGCATCTTGGCTGGGCCTGCGCGGGTATGGGCAAGAAGATTGATGACATGCTTGCGGTTTATCATCGTAATGGGGACATTAACCCACTCAAGGGTGAACTTGCTTCACTTTATGAGGGGGATGAAAGCGTAAAAGGTATTGATGATGACAGCGTGTTACGATTGGCCAATCAGGTAAAAAGCGGTGTTTCCATTGCTACCCCGGTATTCGACGGGGCTGTGGAAACTGATATCGAAGATATGCTGGAAAAAGCAGGGCTTGATCGTTCTGCGCAAAGCATCCTTTTTGATGGACGCACCGGCGCGCAGTTTGAACGGCCGGTTACGGTTGGCTATATTTATATTTTGAAACTTCACCACCTGGTGGACGACAAGATTCACGCCCGCTCAATTGGTCCTTACTCTCTGGTTACTCAGCAACCTCTGGGTGGTAAAGCCCAGTTTGGCGGCCAGCGCTTTGGTGAAATGGAAGTTTGGGCACTTGAGGCCTATGGCGCAGCTTATACGCTACAGGAAATGCTCACCATTAAATCCGATGACGTGGCGGGACGGACAAAAGTCTATGAAGCCATTGTTCGCGGGGATGAAACCTTTGAATCCGGCATACCTGAAAGCTTCAATGTTCTGGTCAAAGAGATGCGCTCTCTTGCCCTTAATGTTGAGCTGAGCCAGACCGAGGAAGAAGACCCCGAGGATGGCGACAGCCCTGAACTTGCACCTGCGGATGCGGCGGAATAATCCGTCGCAGCCATTTTTCCAAGAAATCAATTCGTGTTGAAATGTTTGAGCCACAAGCCACATTTCGAACGAAACGAGGAGACAAATAGATGAACCGTCATCACCAAGTCATGGACCCGTTTAACCCGCAGGCTCCTATTGAACATTTCGATCAAATGAAGATCAACATTGCCAGCCCGGAAAAAATTCTCAGCTGGTCGTTTGGCGAAATTAAAAAGCCGGAAACCATTAACTACCGCACGTTCAAACCTGAGCGTGATGGTTTGTTCTGCGCACGTATTTTTGGTCCTGTGAAGGATTATGAGTGTCTGTGTGGCAAGTATAAACGGATGAAATTCAAGGGCGTCATCTGCGAGAAATGTGGCGTTGAAGTTACATTGTCGCGGGTGCGGCGCGAGCGGATGGGGCATATTGAGCTGGCCGCACCAGTTGCGCATATCTGGTATTTGAAATCTCTTCCTTCACGCATTTCGCTGATGCTGGACATGACGCTCAAGGATATTGAGCGGATTTTGTATTTTGAATATTATTCCATTATCGAGCCGGGTCTGACACCGTTCTCCCAGTATGAATTACTGAGTGAAGAGCAATATCTGGATGCTCAGGAAGAATATGGTTCGGACAGCTTTACTGCCATGATCGGCGCTGAGGCCATCCGTGAAATGCTGATGTCTTTGGACCTGGAAAAAGTTGCAGCTGATTTGCGGGTGGGCATTGCTGAAGCAACAACGGAACTTAAGCCTAAAAAGCTGGCCAAACGGCTTAAGCTGATTGAGCAATTTATTGTTTCCGGAAACCGTCCTGAGTGGATGATTCTCAAGGTTGTGCCGGTTATTCCGCCTGAGTTGCGCCCGTTGGTGCCATTGGATGGGGGCCGGTTTGCCACTTCTGATCTGAACGATCTCTATCGCCGGGTGATTAACCGTAACAACCGTTTGAAACGGCTTATTGAGTTGCGCGCACCCGATATTATCGTGCGTAACGAAAAGCGTATGTTGCAGGAATCTGTTGATGCGCTGTTGGACAATGGGCGTCGTGGCCGCACCATTACCGGAGCCAACAAACGTCCGCTGAAATCCCTTTCTGACATGCTTAAGGGCAAGCAGGGCCGTTTCAGGCAAAATCTGCTCGGCAAGCGCGTGGATTATTCCGGTCGTTCGGTTATTACCGTTGGACCTGAACTGATGTTGCATCAATGTGGGCTGCCCAAAAAAATGGCTCTGGAATTGTTCAAGCCGTTTATTTATTCGCGTCTCGAAGCCAAGGGGTTCTCCTCCACTGTTAAACAGGCGAAAAAGCTGGTTGAAAAGCAACGTCCTGAAGTGTGGGATATTCTTGATGAGGTTATCCGCGAACATCCGGTTTTGCTGAACCGTGCGCCTACTTTGCACCGTCTTGGCATTCAGGCATTTGAGCCGTTGTTGATTGAAGGTAAAGCCATTCAATTGCACCCCCTTGTTTGTGCAGCGTTCAACGCTGACTTCGACGGTGATCAGATGGCGGTTCATATTCCACTCTCGCTTGAAGCTCAGCTTGAAGCGCGCGTGTTGATGATGTCCACAAATAATATTTTGCACCCGGCAAACGGTCAGCCAATCATCGTGCCTTCGCAGGATATTGTGCTGGGGCTTTATCATATGTCTTTGGTCTATGAGAATGAGCCAGGGCAGGGCATGGCTTTTTCTTCCATTGCTGAAATTGAACATGCGCTGGATAACAAACTGATTACTGTTCACACGAAAATCAAAGCCCGGGTGACAAACCGCAATGAAGAAGGTGAACTGGTTTCTGAAACGGTGGAAACTTCACCGGGGCGGATGTTGATCGGGCAATTGCTGCCCAAGCACCACGCGGTTCCATTCTCAACGTGCAACCAGTTGCTGACTAAAAAAATGGTCTCGCAAATGATTGATACTGTGTATCGTGCGTGTGGACAAAAAGAGACAGTGATTTTCTGTGATCATATCATGGGCGTAGGCTTCAAGCATGCGTGTGCAGCCGGGATTTCTTTTGGTAAAGATGATATGATTATCCCTGAAAGCAAAGCTGGTATCGTGGAAAAGGCCCGTGGACAGGTCGAAGAATTTGAGCAACAGTATAATGACGGCCTGATTACTCAGGGCGAAAAATACAACAAGGTTGTTGATGCCTGGGCCAAGTGTGGTGACAAGGTTGCCGATGAGATGATGTCAGGATTG
>JAJRRJ010000077.1 GCA_024279575.1 Alphaproteobacteria bacterium
CGCCAGAAACAAGCCCACTATCAACCATTGTGCCCTCTTTGGCTTTTCTGCCCGAAGCACAAAAACGCCCAAAACAAGCATGGCAACAACAGGGGGCACAATGATACCGATTGTATAGCTGGGCAGGGCAAGCATTGAATGTCAGACAGGTTTTGCCTCAATGATTTTGGAGAGCCAGTTTTCGACCAGCCAGGGGTCAATTGCGCCATAGGGACCGCTCAGGCATTGGGGGAAGAATAACAGCAAACCCCCAATCATTGAAAAGCCCAGTACCGCTCCAAGCATTAAGCGGGTAAACCAATGGCCCAGGGCCACCAACGACAAAACAACAAAGACCACACCAACGCCAACCGCAGCGCTCACATAAACAAGAGAAAGCGCATCGCAGGCAGCCGGGTTCCACTTTTGAATTGGTAAATAAATCAACAGATGCAAAAGTGTTGCTGCGCCAAAGGAAAGACCGAACCAGCGCGCTGTTTTCCCCCTGTCGGGGTCCACCACATAAAACAAACCAAAAGCTGCCACCGCCGTGATAATCTGAGGCAATGCTTCGGTGCCAATGGCCAACGACGTCGCTGCAACAATCCCAGCTAATCCTGCCCATTTGGGGTTTTCCCAGGCGCGCACGGTTGCATATAGAAGCGCCAGTACAAGAACGATTTGCACATTATGATGGTCCACCCGGCCAGGGGCGAATTCCACCAGAACAGTGGCTGAAAGGACTGGCAGCACCATTGCAGGCAAGAGGCCTTCAGGTCCTACCAGATAGGTCGTGAGGCGGGCGGAAAGGTAAAGCAATACCAGCAATAAGAATAGCGGCCATATCCAGCCAACAATGATCAGTGCCGTATCTCCAAAAAGGGGCTGGAGCAACCAAACCAGTGCTGCCAAGGGCATATCCACCAGTCGCGACCAGTGTATGTCAGCCCCAAAAGGGGTGTTTAGGCGATATTGAGTATGGTCAAACCAGTTTTGTCCATTGAGAAAATCCTGCACCACCACCATGCGCATAGCATCATCGGTGTCGGCAAAAAATGGCACAGAGCTTCCGGTAAAAACAGTTCTGGCGGCAAGAACAATGCAGATCACCACCCAAAAACCAAGCAATACACGCATATCCGGTTTCTGTGTGTTTTGCATTTTCGTATTCCCCAAATCGCACCTGTTCAATGCGAAACTTCTAGAGCAATGCGGTTAAGAGCTGGTTGAAGTGTTTTGTTAAATTATTGGCATTGCCCAGCGCCCAAGCAGAACATTCTGATAGGCCCACAAACCAAAAGCGGGTGAAAAAGCAAAACAAATGGCAATTGTGAAATGCAAACCACACCTTCGCAAAAAGGAATATACCAACAAAGTCACAGACCCGATGACAAGAAATTCAATGCCATGGGCGTTGAAAAAACCGGCGGCAGCTTGAATGATTTGTGACACGCGCACTCCTTCTCAAAAGGAATGTTTGTCACAAAAACCAAAACAGGCGGTAAGAATTTGCCAACGTATTCTTGTCAAATTTACTTCAAAAGCTAATGCCCGGTGCGGAGCTGTCCGTGGCGAATTGTATAATCCACTGCCACCCCGTAATTTGGATCTGCACTGTCCGGCTCAACCAACTGCCCGGCTTTATTGAGCAATTTTTGGCAATCCTTGGATAAATGGCGCAATTTAAGACTGGTGCCCTGGCGTTGATATTTTTCCGCCAGCGCATCTATTGCCTGCAGGCCAGAATGGTCAACAACGCGGGATTCCAGAAAATCAATTATTACGGTTTTGGGGTCAGTTTTGGGGTCAAACAATTCACCAAAGCTTTCAACGGAACCAAAGAATAATGGGCCATAAAGCCGATAAATTTTCTCGTCTTTATTTTCCGGGTTGATGTCAGTGGTTGCACGCATCCGGGTGGAGGCATTCCAAGAATATACCAGAGCGGAAATAATAACACCTACTACTACAGCGGTAGCCAAATCTGTCCAGACTGTAACAATTGTCACCAGCAAAATAACCAAAGAGTCAGAAAATGGCACCTTGGACATGATGCGAATTGAACGCCAAACGAACGTCCCCACCACCACCATAAACATGACGCCAACCAAAGCTGCCAATGGAATTTGCTCAATCAGTCCCGAAGCAAAAACGATAAAGGCCAATAAAAACAGAGACGCGGAAATCGCCGCCCACCGGGTTCTCCCCCCCGACTTTACATTGATCATGGACTGCCCGATCATGGCGCAGCCGCCCATACCGCCAAAAAATCCAGTTACAATATTTGCCGTCCCCTGAGCCAAACATTCTTTGGAGGCTCCGCCGCGCGTATCAGTCATTTCAGCGACCAGATTAAGCGTTAGCAGGGATTCGATCAGGCCAATCGCTGCCAGAATAATGGCATAGGGAGCAATAATTTCCAGCGTTTGCCAGGTCAGTGGGACCATTGGAATATGAAAGCCTGGCAACCCCCCTTGGATTGAAGCCATGTCTCCAACGGTGCGTACATCTAAGTTAAAACCAATAACGATGGCTGAAACAATCAAAATTGCAAGCAGTGGGGTTGGAATGATTTTGGAAACCGCTTTGGGCGTAAACTGAATGATTACCATGGTCAGCAAAGTCAGCCCCAGCATTAAATACAAGGGTATGCCGGTCAGCCATTCCCCGCCAGCCATTCCATGTCCCCCGCCCCCGGTATCGGTGCCGGGCACCTGAAACTGGCTTAACTGAGCCAGAAAAATCACGCTCGCCAAACCATTGACGAACCCAAGCATCACCGGGTGGGGAACCAGCCGGATGAATTTTCCCCACTGCATGATGCCGACAAAAAGCTGAATAAGCCCCATCAAAACCACGGTTGCAAACAGATATTCCACGCCGTGCTGGGCAACAAGAGAAACCATCACCACCGCCAAAGCACCGGTTGCGCCAGAAATCATGCCCGGTCGACCACCAATTAAGGCGGTTATTATCCCAACGATAAAAGCGGCATAAAGTCCAACCAGTGGGTGGACCCCTGCAACAAAGGAAAAAGCGACTGCTTCAGGCACCAGCGCCAGTGCAACCGTTAGACCGGAGAGTAAATCAATTCGAAGCTGGCCAATGGAGGGAACAGAAAACCCCTCACTACTCGCAGAAATCAGGCGACTAAACACAATAAGTATCCAAGCATTTCAGATAAAAACAAAACGCCGCAAAAAACAAGGCGTAAGATTGCCAGCGTTTATACTGTTCTTGGAATATGGGCAAGCCCAAGGGAGGGAATGGCTTTTCCCTTCGTCACATGCACAGAAAAGATGTTATAAAATATTCGCACGATGGTAGGTTTTCCCGACCCTGGAACAGGCTCATCCCGTTGACTCTGGCATTAGGATCGTATTTTATTCAAAGGGTCAAAAAAGTGCGAATGTGAAGGCTTGCGTTTGCAATAAAAACAGACAATTCAAGGGGAAAAAAATGAATATTGTTATCAAATCACTGGTAATTGCCGGCGCCATCAGTCTGATGTCTGGAACGGCGTTGGCGGCTGAAAACTGCGCTGTTGGGAAAACTGTCACCGACGGGGTTCTGACAATCGGCACCGGTAACCCGGCCTATTTCCCATGGGTGATTGATGACAATCCTGAAAGCGGACAGGGTTTTGAGGCGGCGGTAGCTTATGCGCTGGCCGATCGCATGGGGTTTGATGCCGATCAGGTGGTTTGGACACGCACCACTTTTGATCAGGCCATCCAGCCTGGCGTAAAAGACTATGACATTAATATGCAGCAATACTCGATTACAGAAGAGCGCCGCCAAACCATTGACTTTTCCAGCCCCTATTACACATCCGCTGCTGCCGTACTGGTGCGCAAGCCAGCTGTTGAGGCCGGGGCGCAACCCAATATCGCCTCGCTGAAAGGGCTAAAATGGGGTGCTGCTGCCGGAACAACCGCTAACGAACTCATCAACAGTCTGATTGATCCTGAACCCCAGACTTTATTGTATGATGACAATGCCGACATAACCGAAGCCCTGAAATCCAACCAGATCGATGCAGTTCTGCTTGACCTGCCATCGGCTTTGTTTACCGCTGCGGTTCTACTGGATGACGGCGTGGTGCTGGGGCAGTTCCCATCTGATGCTACCGGGGAACTGGATCAATTTGGCGCGGTATTGGAAAAAGGCAACCCATTGTTGGAATGTGTTGATACGGCCCTTGCTGAAATGGGAGCAGATGGCACCCTTGCCAGCATTGAAGCGCGTTGGTTGCAAAGTGAAACCGGAGTTCCGGTGATCGAATAACCACCCCTAAATGTCAAAAGATATGCAAACAGGAACACCGGCAGCTTCTGAAAAAGTTGCCGGTTTTAGCAAGCAGGCACGCCAACAACGCGAAATTCGGTTGCGGCGGCGAAGCACCCTTATCGCAACAGTGAGCACAATCAGTGTTTTTCTGGCAATATATATTCTGGTGCCGATGGCGCCCGGCTGGGAAAAGGTGCAGCACTCTTTCTTCAACTGGGAAATTTTTGAAAAAACCTTCCCCACCCTTTTGAATGCCTTCCTGCTCGACATAGCGATTTTTGCATGGTCTGCGCCTCTCATTGCGATCTGGGGGCTGGCTCTTGCGCTGGCCAGGGACGCACGCTCCCCCGCACTATTCCCGCTGCGCCTGTTTGCGACAGTTTACAACGACATTTTTCGCGGGGTGCCCGTAATCCTGACGATCTACCTGATAGGCTTTGGCATCCCCGGCCTTGGCCTGCCCCGCCCATGGAACAGCCCCTATATCTGGGGCTCGGTGGCGCTGGTGCTCAGCTACTCGGCATATGTGGCCGAGGTATATCGCGCCGGCATCGAATCTATTCATGAAAGTCAGCGTGCCGCAGCCAAATCCCTGGGCCTCTCTCACTGGGATACCATGCGCTTTATAATCCTGCCTCAAGCTGTGCGCAGGGTTTTACCTGCCAATATGAATAACCTGATTTCTCTGCAAAAAGATGTGGCCTTACTCTCATTCATCGGCCCGGTGGAATTGCTCCGGCAGGCAGGAGTTTTTAAATCTTTTTACGCCAATTTCACCCCCTATCTGGGAGCGGCGTTGATCTTTCTGGCGGTTACCATCCCCGCGACCCGTTTCGCGGACAGTCTGATGGCACGCCAGGACAAAGAGCGCAGGTAACAGATTGTGACCTATAAACTTCAGCTCATTGATGTGACCAAAAGCTTCGGGACGCTGGAGGTTTGCAAAGGCATATCTTTTGACGTGAAGAAAGGTGAACTGGTTTGCATGATCGGCTCCTCAGGCTCTGGTAAATCAACCTTGTTGCGTTGCATTAATCTGCTTGAGGCTGTGGACGGTGGACGCATATTGTTGGATGGACACGATATTACCGATCCCGATCTTGACCCACAACCGATACGCCGCCGGATTGGTATTGTATTTCAGAGCTTCAATCTCTTTCCGCATATGAATGTAATGGAAAATGTCATGCTGGCGCCACGCCGGGTGCATAGGACTCCAAAAGCTGAGTTACTGGCTGAAACTACCGCCCTGTTTGAAAGATTTGGTCTGGCTGACCGGATGACGCATTATCCTGATCAGCTTTCAGGTGGGCAACAACAACGGGTGGCAATCATTCGTGCTTTGGCGATGAAACCCGAAATCATGCTGTTTGACGAGGTGACAAGTGCACTGGACCCCGAGTTGGTGGGCGAGGTTCTGGATGTATTGCGCAAGCTAAAGAGCGAAGGTATGACGATAATTCTGGCCACCCATGAAATGGGTTTTGCCCGGGAAGCTGCGGACAAGATTTGCTTTCTGGATCAGGGGATCATTGTCGAATCCGGGCCACCTGAACAGTTATTTACCAACCCGAAACAAGCCCGGACCCGTGAATTTTTATCGCGCGTTATGTAAGCTGCCAACTGACTGATCTACCTTGCCATCTCGATACAGCCCGCACCAAAAGCGACACAGAAAATTTGTCCTGATATTGTGGTGTCCACAGGCAATGCCCCCGGGGGAGCGCGGAGCACATACGTCCGCTTCACAACTATCGCTCAATGGTTCCCGTCCGCCTTATTTTTTTCTGCAACAGTAACACCGCATATAGCCAACGCCTCAGCGGTTGTTGAGTATTTGTCACAAGTTTCCTGCCTAAGTCGACAACAGGTTGCGCGCGATAGCCTCTTAACACCTCATTTGTCGACGTTATTCAGACCTTTGAAAATTGTTACCATTCCAACAATCGCCAGCACAAGAATTCCAACCATCACCAGCGGGCCAAAAAGCATACCGCCCCAGCCCCACATAAAATCTGTACCTTGCATCATGCTTTCACCAAACATTTTTGTCTCCTGATTTTTGACAGCCCACCTTAGTGCTTCCAGCAAGGGGAAGGTAAAGTAACATATCCGAGATCGGATGGCTGTCCGAATTGTGTTTTTGTGTACACTGGTTTTGGTTGCTTAATATTTGCCTGAAATGTCAATCACACATATAGTCAGCGCCAACCATGTCTGCTCCGGTTTGCGGACAGCCAGACTAACCATTACGCCATTTGAGAAACAAACCATGACATCTATCAACGAGCTTGTTGTTTTGCGACCGGATGACTGGCATTTGCATTTGCGCGACGGAGCGATGCTAAAGGCTGTGACCCCTTATAGTTCGGCCCATTTCGGGCGCGCCATCATTATGCCCAACCTACTTCCCCCGATTGTTACCAGTGAACAGGCCCTTGCCTACCGCGCCAGAGTTATTGCAGCGGTACCTGCGGGCCATAAGTTTGAACCTTTGATGACCCTTTATTTGACAGAGCAAACTGATCCCGATGATGTGGAAACGGGCGCAAATTCTGGACTGATAAAAGCCCTCAAGCTTTATCCGGCGGGTGCTACTACCAATTCGCAAAGCGGAGTGAAAGACATCGAAAAGGTCTATTGCGTACTCGAGCGCATGAGTGAAATCAATCTGCCCCTTCTGGTGCATGGGGAAGTTACCGACCCGGAGGTGGATATTTTTGATCGCGAGGCGGTATTTATAGAATCTGTTCTAGAACCACTTCGCCAACGCTTTCCCGCTCTTCGCATAGTTATGGAGCACGTCACCACATCGCAAGGGGTTGAATATGTGCGCTCGGCCCAAAGCGGCCTTGGGGCAACGATTACCACCCATCATCTGATTATCAATCGCAACACAATGCTGGTTGGAGGAATTCGTCCCCACTATTATTGTCTGCCAATTGCCAAACGCGAAACCCATCGCCTGGCCCTGGTTGAAGCTGCCACGTCCGGGGACAACCGGTTTTTTCTGGGGACGGATTCAGCCCCCCACCTTGATGGGGCCAAGGAAGCTGCGTGCTGATGCGCCGGAGTTTTTAGCGCACCCAACACAATGGGCTGTCTGGCGCAGGTTTTTGAAAAGCAAAATGCACTTGGCCAACTGGAAGGCTTTACTTCCCTGAACGGCGCAAATTTTTATGGAATGGCGCCCCACCGGACCCATATCAGGCTTGTTCGCCAGTCAACACCCATCAAGCAACATGAGAAAATTGATACACCGGATGGTCCCCTTACGGTCTTTGATCCCGGATTTGAGCTCTTTTGGCGCGTGGAACAAAGTGATAATCAATAGGCAACCCGCCGCCACAAAAACAGGAAATGCTTTGAATGTTCTCCAATTCCTTCCCCGATAAAAAACTGATGGCTGAACTTACAGCAAAAATGCTGCTGGAGATCAACGCGGTGCACTTTCAGGCCGACAAGCCCTATAAGCTGACATCGGGCATGGCCAGTCCGGTCTATATCGATTGCCGCAAAATCATTTCCTATCCTCATATCCGCTCGACAATGATGGACTTTGCCACCTCAATAATCCTGCGCGATATCGGGTTTGAAAGCCTTGATGCGATAGCGGGGGGGGAAACCGCCGGCATTCCTTTTGCTGCATGGATTGCCGATAACCTGAACCTGCCCATGCAATATGTACGCAAAAAACCCAAGGGATTTGGGCGGGATGCGCAGATTGAAGGGGATATAAGCGAGGGGCAGCGCGTTCTTCTGGTGGAAGACCTGACCACAGACGGGGGCAGCAAGATTGCCTTTTGTGAAGCCTTGCGCAAAGCGGGGGCGGAAGTGAATGATACAATTGTTGTATTTTATTATGACATTTTTCCCGATACCCGCGAACGGCTGGCTGAGCACGGTGTGCGCCTGCACGCGCTGGCAACATGGTGGGATGTGCTGGCGGTGGCCAAGGAGCACAACTATTTTGATACCAAGACGCTGGATGAGGTGGAAAAATTTTTGCATGCGCCCACAAAATGGTCCCTCTCCCACGGGGGCGCAGCACATGGGGCAAAGCCAAACCCGGGCTAAATAGGTGCCCCTTCGATAAAGTTATAACTAATTTTTGAGAAATTTATGATGTGTCCGCCGCCGTTATAATGCCAAATGTTGAGGCTTTACGGTATCATTTTCGCCAAAAAGCAGGGGTCAGTCCAGGACAGTATCGCAAAAGGTTTGCAACCCATTGAAACAGGTCACCCTAAGTGATGGCGCCTATTAAAATTGAGATTCAGAGCAAAAGGCCGGAGCAAACGCCCCGGCCAAATATTTTTGTCAGCAAAATTTTACAGCTTGATCCGATAAATCCCAAAGCCGCTATCGGCGGTTCCGGCCGGCTCAATGGGAACGGCCGTCACGTCATCCACAAACTGTGCCGCTTTAGGACCAGTTTCAAACCACACGGTGGTATCGCCCAAGGGTGCCAGTGACCAATTGCTATCGGCACTTGGGTTAACCGTGCCCTTTTGCACCAGATAACGCACTAAAATATCGCGATTTGTATCAGGGCCGATAAAGATAATCGTTGAGCCGTCATTGCCGGGGAATGTTCCCCCCCCCCCGGCGCGATAGTTATTTGTCGCCACCACAAATTTCTGATCCGGGTCGATAGGCGCACCGTTAAACTGCAAATCAACAATCCGGTTGGCGTTTGCATCAAGCAGCACACCTTTGGAATCATATTTGCTTGGCTGGGAAACATCGATTTTATAAGTAACCCCATCAATCACATCAAAATTGTAGGAAGGGAAATCAGGGTTCATTAATGGCTGATCGGAGGAGCCCGGTGTAATCTGATTATAAACTCCGGCGGAACGTTCCAGCCAATCTTTGACGGTTGCTCCATCAATAAGCACCGCCCGAATTGTGTTGGGATAGAGATAAAGATCGGCCACGTTTTTAATGGCGACCGGCCCCACGGGGACGTCGGTGTAATATTCAGGTCCACCACGTCCACCGGCCTTGAAGGGGGCGGCGGCAGAAAGAATGGGCAAACCTTCCCATTCGGTGCCCTTCATCATCTGCTCAATATACCAGGTTTGCGCGTTGGAGACGATTTGCACCGAAGGATCATCGGCGACCAAAGCAAAATAGGAGTATAACGGCGCAGCGGTTTCACCTACGGCCCGGCGCACATAATCAAGGGTTTCATTGTGGGTGTCCTGAACCGAAGCCAGAACTGCGTCAACAGATTCGACAAGTGGAATTTTTGCACGGCCATCGCGTTCAAAAATAGGCCGCGCTTCCGAGGTGTGAGCGGCTATGGTCCAGCCATCTTCTCCCCTTTCAAGCAGCAGATCAATCAACCCCATGTGCGACCCCCAGACCCCGGCCATAACGGCAGGCTTGCCCATCAAGGTGCCCTTGTCGTTATCCACCCCTGCAATATCAGCATAGTTGCCGGGGAAAACCCGGTGATGATGGCCGGTAAACACCACATCAACGCCAGGAACATTGGCCAGGAACAGGGACGCGTTTTCCTGTCCTTCGCTTTCCTCTGCGTCAATGCCGGAGTGGGACAAAGCAACAATAATATCACACCCCTGTTCTTTCATTTGGGGCACATAGGCTTTGGCCGTGGAAACAATATCGCGGGTCATGACGTTGCCAGCCAGATTGGCGCTATCCCAGGTCATGATCTGGGGGGGGACGAAGCCGATAAAACCGATCTTGATCGTGTGGGACTCCCCGGACCCGTCAAGAATTGTTTTTTCCATGATTTTATAGGGTTCAATCAATGTATCATCGGCGAGCGGATCAGCGCCAAGGGTGCTGCCATTGGCCACATTGGCACAAACAAAGGGGAAGGTTGCCCCGGCCAATGATTTGGATAAAAACTCAAGGCCATAGTTGAATTCATGGTTGCCAAGGGTTGCAACGTCATAGCCAAGGGTATTCATCGCGGCAATCATTGGATGCAGGTCACCCCCCTTAAACCCACGTTCATAGGCCACATAATCACCCATGGGATTGCCCTGAATGAGGTCGCCATTATCCACCAGCATGGAGTTTGTCGCCTCAGCACGCACCCCCTCAATCAGTTTTGCCGTACGCGCCAGACCCATGGTGTCATTGGGTTTGTCAGCATAATAGTCATATGGGAAAATCGACACATGAACGTCGGTTGTTTCCATGATCCTTAAATGTGCCTGATTGGACGAGGCCAATGCGGCAAATGGATGCATCACAGCCATAGCACCAGCGCCAGCGGTGGCGGCAATAAATGCTCGGCGGGAAATTTGAGTATCTTTAAGCATGACAAGTCTCCTGTTTGGGCAGCCTGTTTCAGTCCCCGGGGCTGTCTGTTTTTGCTGAAGCAGCTTTTGGCGAGCGACAAATTGCCCGACACTAGTTTTCAGGTCTAAACCTTAGGGCCATAAGTAAGACGCTGGCAAATTATTGGAGCAAATTTGAGGCATCTTATCCACAATCAACAATGCAAAATTTTTTTCCAAGAACAAACAGAAACACTTCCTTGCCTTTTCTATCGGGCCCCCCCCTTGCAAACCGGCAGGAAAGTCGGGCAGACTTGATTTTATGAGCATGCCCAAACTTACACTTGGTATCGAAGAAGAATATCTGCTTGTTGATCTGGACAGCCGGGATCTGGTGCGCGAGGTGCCAACAGGGTTGATGGAGGAATGCGAAGCGGTGATTTCGGGGCAGGTCAGCCCCGAGTTTTTGCAATGCCAGATTGAAGTGGGCACGCGGGTGTGCAACACGTTGCAAGGGGCGCGAACCGAGCTGGTTCATTTGCGCTCCTGCATCGCTGAAATTGCCAAACGGCATAATCTGGCCCCCATCGCCGCTTCAACTCATCCGTTCGCTGACTGGATCGATCAGAAACTTTCAAACCAGGCGCGCTACCATTCTCTGGCGAATGACTTGCAAAGCGTTTCCCACAGGATGCTGATTTGCGGCATGCATGTGCATGTGGGTATTGAGGACCCTGACTTGCGGATTGATGTGGCCAATCAGATGCCCTATTTTCTGCCCCATTTTCTGGCGCTTTCATGTTCATCACCTTTTTGGGTGGGGCGCGATACCGGGCTGGCCTCCTACCGTTTGACCATATTTGATAATTTGCCGCGCACAGGCCTGCCCCCTGTTTTTGCCTCATGGGGAGAATATGAGCGTACAATTGCCACTTTGATCGACAATAAACTGGTGGAGGATGCAACAAAAATATGGTGGGATTTGCGCCCCTCGCACCGCTATCCCACGCTTGAAATGCGCATTTGCGACGTGCCTACCCGGCTGGATGATACTATTGCCATCGCAGCACTTTATATGTGTATGGTGCGCCTGCTTATCCGCCTGCGCCGGGATAATTTGAGTTGGCGCCGGTATGAGCGATTTTTGATAAATGAAAACCGCTGGCGCGCCCAGCGATACGGTATTTCCAATGGCTTAATTGATTTTGGTCGAGGCAAAGTTATCAGCTATGGGGTGCTGCTTGATGAGTTAATTTCTCTGATCCCCCCGGACGCTGAAGCGCTTGATTGCGTAAAAGAGGTCAATTTTGCCCGTGATATTCTCGTGCGTGGCAATAGCGCGACGCGCCAGACACAGGTGTTTAACACCGCCCTGAAAGAGGGCGCTTCCACTAGTGACGCCCTAAAAAAAGTGGTGGATATGTTGATTGAAGAGACTATCGCCGGCATTTGATTTTGGCATCGCTGCCAAGGCAATGGGTCTTGTTATCACTAAACATTACCAAAAAGTCATCTCTATTACAAAGTGTTAACTGGACTTTTGCGCGACACATTCCATATTTGGCATATATCTAAACCAGCATGGAAAACGCATAGAATTGCGCAAAAAAGGAACATATCATGACAAAGAAAATCGTAACCATCGCAACACTGGCCTCTCTTCTTCTTGCGGGGTCCGCCATGGCTCAGGGCAATGCCCCGGGCTCGGGGTTCATTGAAAACTGGGACCTTGATGGCAATGGCGCTGTAACCCTTGAGGAGATCATCGAAAAACGTGGCGAAGTGTTTTATATGTTTGATCAGGAAGATGATGGCTTACTCTCCGCTGAAAACTACAAACTGTTTGATGAGGCACGGGCTGCGGATCAGGCTCAGGCAGCGGGCAATGCCAACGGCGCGCGCGCGCAACGCGGTGCCAAGGGGATGACATTGGAATTCAACGACACAAACAAAGATGGTCAGGTATCACTAGAGGAGTTTATTGAAAATTCTGACGAATGGTTTGCCATAATGGACCAAAATGGCGATGGGGAAGTCACTTCGGCAGATTTTGGTCCCAAGACATAACGGAATGTCGTTTGATATCATCACTTTTTAGTACGCAAAAATTTGATGATGCCTGAAAAATCCACCTCGCTATTGCCCAGTTCTTCAAAGGCCTGATAAAGGTCTCTGGCATGCTGGCCCAGCGGGGTGTTTGCATCACTTTTTCTGGCCGCCTCCTGCGCTAATTTAAGGTCCTTGAGCATCATGGCAACCGAAAATCCGGGCTTATAATCATTATTGGCCGGACTGGCCGGCACAGGTCCGGGCACCGGGCAATAGGTGTTAAGGGACCAGCACTGCCCTGAAGCAGTTGAGGAAATATCAAAAAGCTTTTGACGCTCAAGGCCTAAGGCATCTGCCAGATTAAAAGCCTCAGATACACCGATCATGGAGATGGCCAACAGCATATTATTGCACAATTTTGCCGCCTGCCCGTTGCCCGGCCCTCCGGCATGAATTATGTTGGCGCCCATAATTTCAAGCACCGGTTTTGCTGTGGCAAAGGCCTTCTGGTCCCCGCCGCACATGAAGGTAAGTGAGCCTGCCTGCGCTCCCATTACACCCCCTGAAACTGGTGCATCAAGCATTAGAAAGCCATGCTTTTCTGCCTCGCGGGCCATTTCACGGGCAGTGGCAACGTCAATTGTTGAACAATCAATAATCAGCGTTCCAGGCTTTGCAACAGCAAAAACTCCCTCTTTGCCGCATAAAACATCCCGGACAAATTCACCAGCGGGGAGCATCAGAATGATAACATCTGCATCCCGCGCTACGTTGCCGACATCATTTGCCTTTTTACCCCCTTGCGCAGTCAGTATGGCCAGATTTTGCGCTTGCAAATCAAACCCTGTAACCGCGTGACCCGCTTTGATCAGGTTGGATGCCATGGGGCCGCCCATATTTCCCAACCCGATAAAACCCAGCTTGAACTCCATGGCTTGTTCAGCGCTTGTCATAGTAGAGCCCAACGACGTGCTCAGCCTCAGCAAAAAACAGCCAGCGTGATACAAATAAACCAACAAGATGCGAAAGAACCGCAATACCGGCAAGCATATGATTGAAGGGAACCAGCACAAGGATCACCGCAGGAACGATGCCAAGCAAAACAATGGATATGATCCGCAGTTTTTGCGCATGTTTGCGCCCCACAATATGCACCATTTCTTTGAGCAGATAATTGGGTGAGGAGTGCGGAGATTCAAGCAATCGTACCTTGCCTAAATTGCCCAGACCGGTAGCGGTTTCAATTGTGTGATGTGCCTGTTCAAATCGAGCGTCTCCAATTTGCCAGCTGATATATTGCAAAACCGTCAAAGCGACCAACAAAAGAATAGCGGGGAATATCTGCCCGGCCAGCAAAGCGCCACCAGCTAATGCGTAAAGCAAAAACAGTGGGGGAGTTAAACTCATATTCCAGCGGGGAACTGTTTTCATCTGCCCGTAAATCATTGAAGTCGTATAGATTGTAATCAGGGAAAAGGCAGCACCAACCCATCCCACAACCTGCCAGCGCTGTTCAAGGAAAATCAATCCGATTGCATAAATCGCCATAACCAGTAGCGAGACAACGGCCATAATACCCTCTCGGCTAAGCCATGAAGAACGCCACTGAGAAAATGCCTTGATGGAATTTTTGGGATTGCCCAGGTGAAAAACAGAGGCAAGCAACCCGCCAACGGCCAGCACATAGGCAATGAGGAAAAACCAAAATGCTATCATGCCGGAAACGGGGGGAAAACCAAACCCAAGCCAGGCCATAAGGCCAAAACCCAACCCGCTTAAAGAAGTGAAAATTATTACTGAAGGAGCCGGGTGCATTATATTTTCTCCAGTGCGTTATCGAGCCAGCCCAAAAACCCGTCCGGTTTAGAGCTGGCTGGTTTTAGGTATGGATTGGGAATGTCGATCTGGGCGGTATTTGTTACGTCAGCTTTGGGACGGGGGGGCAGATATCTGTTAACCGGTTTTGTGCCCTGGGCCTCCATCAAAACCAGCCCTCCCCGTTCAGCGGCCAGTTTGGAGACACTGCTTTGAGGGTCCGCAAAGTCACCGAAATGACGCGCGCCTGCCGGGCAGGTTCGAACGCATGAAGGCACACGGTCTTCCTCAGGAATATTTTTATTGTAAATCCTGTCAACGCACAGGGTGCATTTTTTCATCACCCCTTCAACTTTGTCCAACTCGCGTGCGCCATAGGGACACGCCCATGCACAAAGGCCGCACCCCATACAATCGACCTCGTTCACCAGAACAATACCATCTTCGCTTCGCTTATAACTGGCACCGGTCGGGCAAACGGTGACACACGGCGCATCTTCACAATGCAAACAGGATTTAGGAAAATGCACTGTTTGGGCATTGGAGCCATCGGCCTTAACCTCAAACGTATGTACCCGGTTCAAAAACGTGCCCATGGGTTCAGCCCCATAGGCATCAATATCAGAAAGGGGCGCCCCATAGTTAGAGGTATTCCACTCCTTGCACGAAATGACGCAGGCATGGCAGCCAACGCAGGTGTCCAGATCAATCGCAAGACCCAATTTTTTTTCAGTATGTGCGGGTAAAGTTGTCATCTTAAAACTCCTCCCCGTATGCAACATTTTTGGGACCACGCCCGACAGGGGATTTTTGCGCCTTTGTGTGCGGCTGGGAAATCTGATCTCCGGGATCCGCCTTTTCAATTTTCACCCTCAGGTCAAACCATGCGGCCTGCCCGGTTATGGGGTCGGAATTGCTCCAGCGCATGCCATCTTCCCTGGGGGGTAATAATTCGGAAATCAGGTGATTAAGCAAAAAACCTTTTTGAGTTTCAGGGGCTTTTTCATCCAGCGCCCAGGCGCCCGAGCGCTTGCCAATGGCGTTCCAGGTCCAAACGGTTTTGGCGTTGAGGGCATCCATTTTGACAACCGGCACTTTTATTTTGCCATGGCGTGATGTCAGCCATGCCCAATCCCCATCCTCAAACCCATGCTCGGCGAATATCTCCCCGGACACATAAAGCGGGTTGGTGCCATGGATTTGGCGCAACCAGGCGTTTTGTGAGCCCCATGAATGATACATGGCGGCGGGGCGCTGGGTGAGGGCATGTAAGGGAAATTCCTCCAGATCTACAATGCCTTCTTCAAACGGCTTATACCAGATGGGCAGTGGATCCATGGTGTCTTTAACCTGCTGGCGTAAATGATCGGGGGGTTGAATATCCCCGTGCCCTTCTGCGGCCAGCTGGAATTTGCGCAATGGTTCCACATAAAGCTGAAACAGATAGGGTTGAGGGCTGTCAAACAGGCCCCGTTCTACGGCCCAATCCTGGTATGCTTTGTTCCAGGGTTTGAAAAACGCCGCTTCTTTTGGAATATGATCAATCCAGAACCCGCCATTTTCAATATAGGCGTCAATCTGGTTGGGGTTTGGCTCCCCGCGCCCTTTGCCTTTGCCATCCTTGCCGCGAAAACCGGCCAAGGGGCCGACACCGGGACGCCGCTCATGATTTTGAATATAGTCCGCATAATCTTTATATGTTGCCGAACCATCCTCATTTACCATGCCGGGTAAACCAAGCCTTGCCCCCAACTCAATCAGCACGGACTGGAAACAGCGCACATCGCGATCCGGCTCCACAACCGGCCAGCGAATTGAATCGGCGATCGCATCGGCCTCACAAATGGGTCGGTCGAGCAAAGAAATACAGTCATGGCGTTCAAGATAGGTGGTATCGGGTAAAATCAGATCGGCAAATGCCACCATTTCAGATGAATAGGCATCGGAATAGATGATGCGCGGAATGACATAATTGCCGTTTTTGTCCTTGTCGGTCAGCATGTCCATAACTTTGGTGGAATTCATGGAAGAATTCCAACTCATGTTGGCCATGTACATGAACAGCGTATCGATTTTGTAAGGGTCACCCGCATGGGCGTTGGAAATCACCATATGCATCAGCCCGTGGGCTGACATGGGATTTTCCCAGGTAAAAGCCTTATCAATCCGCGCCGCGCCACCATCTGGCGTCAGGCACAGGTCCTCGGGCCCGCGCACATACCCCAAATGAGGCCCGTCAAGGGGCGCGCCGGGAGTAACCTTGCAATGGGGTTTGGGGTGCGCCTCAACGGGTTTGGGATAACTTGGCTTGAATCGAAAGCCGCCGGGAACTTCCACCGAACCAAGTAAAATCTGCAACAGGTGCAACGCGCGACAGGTCTGGAAACCATTGGAATGGGCAGAAATACCCCGCATGGCATGAAAGGCCACCGGTCTGCCTGTCATCTTGTCGTGCTTTTCACCTTTCCAGTCAGTCCAGGGCTGGTCAATGGTGATTTCTTCCTCAAAAGCAACATGGGCCAGCTCGGCGGCGATGCGCTTAATTCGTTCCGCGCTGATGCCGCATTGTTCAGCCACCGCCTCGGGGGTATGTTCCTCGGTGAGATATTTTGCAGCCAGGATTTGGAACACCGGGCGATGGGTAACCCCTTTGAGTTTATAGGTTCCCACCATATCAGCTTTGACATTTGGTTTATCAAAGGCCACCGGCTTGCCGGTTTTACGATCCAGAACCAGCGGTTTGTCATCTTTGTTACGCAGAAACAGGCCAAACTCAGGGGATTTAGGGTCAGAATTGACTAAATAAGGTGCATTGGTATAGCGCTGGAGGTATTCCAGATCCACTTTGCCAGCCTTAAGCAACTCATGGATGAGGGCCAGAATAAACAGGCCATCGGTGCCCGGGGTAATACCAACCCATTCGTCAGCGATGGCGTTATACCCGGAGCGTACGGGATTAACGCCAATAATTTTTGCACCCCTTTCCTTGAGGCGCCCAAGGCCCATTTTAATGGGGTTGGAATCATGGTCTTCAGCAACGCCAAAAATCATGAACAGTTTGGCACGCTCCCAGTCAGGGGCACCGAATTCCCAAAAAGCACCGCCCATAGTATAGATGCCGGCGGCGGCCATGTTAACGGAACAAAAACCACCATGGGCCGCATAATTTGGTGTGCCATAGGCCTGCGCCCACCAGCTTGTCAGCGACTGACTTTGGTCGCGACCGGTAAAGAAGGCCAGTTTTTCCGGTGTGTTTTCACGAATGGGTGCAAGCCACCCGGTAGCGATCTCAAATGCTTCTTCCCAGGATATTTCCTCAAACTCTCCTGATCCGCGCTCACCGACCCGCTTCATGGGGGCCTTGAGACGGGCCGGGGAATAATGCTGCATAATCCCGGCGGAGCCTTTAGCGCACAATACCCCTTTGTTGACCGGATGATCCTTGTTGCCCTCGATATATTTTATCTTGCCATCCTGCATATGCACATTAATGCCGCAACGGCAGGCGCACATGTAACAGGTGGTTTTTCGGATTTCATCGGAAACATGGGGGGACGTATCAAGGGCAGGCTGTGCAATTGGCGGCATGTTTTTGGTCTCGTTACAAGTTCAAACAATGGTCTGTCGTCAATGAATTGTACACAGGTTAACTCCCCCGCAATTGTGCAATGCACAGATAAACGGTCCATTGTCCCATGCCAATTTTGTCATATTAGAATATGTTAATGGATGGTTGCAAGCAATGTTTGTGCATCTGCACCAATTCAAAGCAGTCAGCGGGAGAAAACTGGACATAAAATGCCAGTTAATTCAAAACTGAAACGTCGCAGAAACTGTTCTTAAGATTCAAGCCGGGGAGAGAAATACCTGGGCGCTTCCCTTTGCCAGCTCAATTGCAGGACGCGACATCAATGAAAAAGCGGTGGAAAGACCGTCAGCTTCGGCGCCAGAACTGGAAATCACGGTTACCTCAGCCCATTGCGCGCCCGGAATACCGGTGCGCGGATCAAGAATATGTCCCGCCTTGGCGACGGCATCAAACACGGTTCCCAGTGGGGCGGAGGTTGCTATTGCCCCATTGCTGAGGGGCAATGTTGCCATTGCGGCATTGTTGAACCCGATTTTCCATGGCCCGCCATCGGGCGCAAATCCAACAGCGGCAATTTCCCCGGTATCTACCAGTACATTTTGCACGCCATTGGCGCGAAAATAGTCGGCAATCTTGTCCGCAATAAAACCCTGGGCAACGCCGTTCAATGTTAGCTGGACCCCCGCGCGCTTAAAAGCAACCTTGGCGGGAGAAAACTGGACATGATGCCAACCGGTTTTCTCTAATGCCTGCGAAATCTGCGCCGCAGAGGGGGCAGCTCCGCGGGAATGGGAATTTGCATAAAGCGACCAAAGCGTCTGCACGCTGGGATCAAATGCACCCGCTGTCCTCTCGTTCAATACGGCGCAGGTGGACAACAATTCAACCATTTCAAAGGCGGGTGCATGCAGCACTGCCTGTCGGTTCAAAACACTGAGCTGGCTGTCGACACGATAAAGGCTGAATATGCCTTCAAGTCGGCGAATTTCTTCAACAGCCCCTCCGATTAAACGCTGCGCGTCCGGGTGATCAAGAATTATGCGCGCATCCGCACCAAGCGCCAGCCCGCGCCAATTCTGTATGGTTGTGGCCGCCCGGGCACCCACAACCGGCAATGCTGCAACACCGGCCAAAATTGTTAAAACACGTCTTCGAGTAACCATTTTATTCCCCTGCTGCATGTGACTGGAAACTGACAGGGGACAAAACTGCCTCCTGCGATATATCTGAAAGGCGCAATACTTCACCCCCGCGCTCATCAGCAAATTCCTGCGCCTTTTCCACTTGTGAGAAGGGCACAATTTCAGGGGCCCCCATGCCCCCAGTTGCATCGGAGCCAACAACAAAATAGGCCTCGTTTGCATCAATCCAGTTGTTTTGACCCGGCTTCTCCCAACTTGGTGCCACTCCCATGTCGTTTACATACAGGGCAACAATTTTGGCGGATTGTTCAGGGGATTTAAGATAGGCAATGCCATCCCTTACCTGCGAAAACCACAGCGGAGCGGCAAACCCGGCAAGGTGAACCTGGGCCTTGGGGCCAACATGTTCCAGAATTATCATCTGGCAGTAATGGCCTGCTGCCTCGGGGGTGAGTTCAACGGGGGTGGGTTTTTCTGTCACCCCCCCATCCTGACACGCGGACAATAATACCAATAACAGAAGCGCAAAAACAGACCTGCCAAAACTCATGGCTCCACCTTTCGAAATACCAGCCAGGCTGCGAGTAATGCGAAAAAAGGCCAGCCCAACAAAGAAACAAGCAACCCCCAGGTGCCGGCAACCGGGCTGGCAGCATTTACTCCACTGGTTAGCGCATCAACGGCCACATCAGGCATATTCAATAACCTGAAAGCATCGGCGGGGTTGGCAACCAGAAAATAGGGGAAAAATGTTGTGGTAAACCCCCCTCCGTCATCCGCAACAAGCACCCCCAACAGGCTCAAATCATAAAGCACCACCAGAACCAGCCAGATGATAATCACGACACCTGAGGCCACCCCCGGCTGACGTACACTGGCTGACACCGCATACCCGATTCCAAGGAAAGTTGCCCCAAGGGCCAACGAAGTGAAAAACAAACGAACAAGGGGCAAAAAGGACAGGCCGACCAAACCATTCTGAACGATCACCAGTGCGGCGCTTAGCATCAAGCCAACCGCCACCGCAAAAGCCAATACAAGAAAATGGGCAAGAAATTTCCCAATCAGGATTTGAGCGCGCGACAACGGATAGGCTAGATTCAGGGCCAGCGTGCCCCGTTCTATTTCACCCGCAATGGCATCAAACGACAAGAGCAGAGCAATCAGGGGCACCAGATAAACCGAAAGAGTGGTAATGGATGTAGCGGCCACAGTGAGTGGATCAACCCCCAGGTTCCCAGCAGTTGCCCCCCCGCAAGCGTTAAAACCAGAGCAAACAAACTCATCAGTACAACCGCTGTCGTCACCCACATATTGCGCCGTGCGATTAAAAGTTCCTGCTGCATAACAAAAAAAGCACCCATTATTTCATCTCCAGTTCAGAGGATGAAATTTTTCGATAAAGCTCCTCCAATGAGGGCGGAGAGATTTCCACATCACTGATTATCGATCCAAGTGCTGTCAGGCGGGCCAGCGTTGCCATCTTCTCGTTCTGCAAACAGGTCAGTTCTACAACCTGACCGTTTTTACGCGTCCCCCCCATTTCTCCGGCCACCCTGTCACTCTCTTTGGAGGTGGTGGTAATTCTTACGTTAATTG
Source organism: Alphaproteobacteria bacterium (assembly GCA_024279575.1). Lineage (GTDB taxonomy): Bacteria > Pseudomonadota > Alphaproteobacteria > Rhizobiales > Devosiaceae > DROE01. The sequence goes on from JAJRRJ010000077.1 coordinate 20,724, forward strand.
GCATGGCTGCCTGGCGTCGAAGGGTTGTAAGATCGGCGTTGGCCACCAGTTTTCCTTTGCTCATAATTGCAATGCGGTCAGTACGGCTTGCAAGCTCGGTCAGGGCATGGGATGATAAAAGCACTGCGGTGCCTCCATCGGACAACTCCTGAACAATGTCATAAAATTCGTGGCGGGAAATGGGGTCGAGCCCACTGGTTGGCTCATCAAGCAGGGCCAGTTTGGGTTTTCCCAAAATAGCCTGAGCCAAACCCACCCGTTGACGCATGCCTTTGGAATAGGTGCGGATTTTACGGTCGGCGGCATGGGCCAGGCCCACCCTTTCCAGCAAATCGTCGGCCTTTTGTATGGGGAGGGACTTGAGGCGGGCAAAATGGCGAAGCTGCTCGCGCCCGCTCAAGGCCCCCTGAAAAGCAACACTTTCGGGCAAGTAACCGATTGAGCACCGCGCAACACGGGAACCGGGCGCATGATCCATGACTTTAATCATACCGGAAGTCAGCGGCGTCAGCCCCAGTATCATGCGGATCAGTGTGGTTTTGCCCGCGCCGTTATGCCCCAAAAGGGCAACCCGTTCTCCGGCTGCAACTTCAAAACTGACATCTGAGACAACCTCAAGAGCGCCATATGATTTTCGGGAATTTAAGATTTTCAGCGTTGTCATCATATGCCTATCCATGGCTCAATTATGGGATCAACCGGCTCCATCAGCGGGGAGGTATCAATAACACCACCGGGCTGCAGAGCGGGGAAAGCGGACTGGGACCAGCGAATAAGTTGTACTGCGGGCGACTCCAAAAGCAGTTTTGTTGCCGGTTGTGACCAAAGAACACGGTCCATTGCATCATTGGGGCGATAAGCAGAGTCGGCAATACCATCCCCGCTCAGATCAAAGGCGGCATGATCGGACCAATAATTCCCGCGCCCCTCAACGCTCCAGTTCACCCAGCGGGTGCCCGCATATTTCACCTGGGTTCTGTTGCCAATAAACCCGTTGTCAAAAATTTTATTACGTTCAGAGCCAGCGGTAAAATGGATGCCAATTCCGCATTGCTGAAACAAGTTATCACTAAATGAATTCTTGTGAGAATTATAGATAAATAAACATTTCTCAGAAACCTGCTCAATGCGATTTCCTGAAATTACGCTATCGTTGGTATAATTCATCATAATTCCATAATCGAGATCCCCCCGCGAAATATTGCCCTGCACAACAACATCATTGGAATTCATGATGGCATATCCCAAATGGTTGCCCAGCGAAATATTTGCCGAGACCACGCTGTCGTGCACATACATATAGTGGACGGCAAACCTGAGGTCGCGAAACCGGTTGCGGGAAAATTCATTATTCATCGAGGTGCTGGCAAAGATGCCGTCCCGCCCCCAACGAATATCATTGCCGATCACTTTGGCGCCCGGAGAGTTCCACACATAAACACCATTCCCCCGGTCGTTCATACGATGATCCTGACGCCCCTCAATTACATTGGCCTGCACCAGAGCGTCCTTTGAGCCCTGCAGGTTCACCCCGATCAGATTACCAATAATTGTATTGCGGGTAACCACGGCGCCGGTTGCGCTTTCCTCCAGATAAATTCCTGCGTCCTTATCTTCTCCGGCAGAACCTGAACCGGTGATTGTCAACCCGGTGATGGTCACATCAGGGGCGACAACCCGCACAACCGAACCTGTGCCGTTCCCCGTAATTGAGGCGGCACCGCCACCATCAATTGTTATACTTACATCAACAATGACAGGCCCAAAATGAATACCTGGCGCCAGGCGGAGGATATCCCCCGCCTGTGCCGTTGTTAAGGCTTTGGCCAGCTCGTCATTGCCCGCCTCAACACGCAATTCCAGCGCCATCGCAAATGAAGCGAAAAACACAAGAACAGTTGTCAAAAGGGTTCTAACAAGCATTTCCATTCCTCTTTTATGCAGGTTCAACCAACATCCGGCCACGCATTTCAAGATGCAAAGCATGACAGAACCACTGACAGTAGAACCAGTGAACACCGGGCCGGTCGGCAATAAAGGTGATGGACTGGGTTGCCTGCGGTCCAACCTCCATCGCCACTCCAAAGTTTACCATGCAGAACCCGTGGGTCAGGTCATCCACATCATCAATATTAGTGACATAGACAGTAACCTCATCACCCTGTTTGACGGTAAATTTCTCCAGAGAGAAAACCGGCGCTGTTGAGTACATATAGACCCGCACCTTGTTGCCGTCACGAATGACATCAGCGGCATCTTCCAGATCCACTCCATCAGCTGCTGCCTGCACCAGCGCATCGGCAAAGGTGGGATCGTCGCGCTTGTAAAGCTGTGACGGATTAACCTTGGAACGATGTACAATGATGCTATCATGGGGCTCGGCAAAGGTTGAACCGTCGTGCACCACTTCCAGATTACCATTGGAAATATCAATGAGCTGCTCGTTTTCCGGTTTTAGCGGACCTACGTTTATGAACCTGTCCTTGGAGAACTTGTTCATTGATATCAGCCACTTGCCGTCAGCTTCATTGGTTTCACCCATCGAGGTTGAGTTGTGCCCTGGTTGATAGGCCACATCGACTTTTGAAATAATGGGATCAACATCTTCTCCCGCATAAAGCCGTTTGGCTTTGTCGATATTCCATTTGGCCACCTGACTGTCAAGGAACAGGGTTGTAAAGGCATTGCCCTCTCCATCAAAGGCTGTGTGCAAGGGACCAAGGCCCAGTTCAGGCTCGGCAACAATCACAGAGCGCGGATCGGCATTATCAGAAAACAATGCATCCACTTTGGTCACATCGATCACCGAAACTGTTGGTGAAAGCTTGCCCGCGATCATAATGTGCTGACCGTCGGGTGCTGCATTTACCCCGTGAGGCGATGTGGGAATGGGAACGTAACGGGTATATTTTGACCCTTTGCGCCCATCAAGAACAGGAACACCGTTAAGCATCTGATAGTCGCCTGCGGCAACGCCCGCTTCAATGGCCTTAATGTCAAATATGACACAATGATCCATTTCATTAGCCATCATTTCAGCCAAATTCATGCCGTTTTCAGAGTTATAGCTGGAGGCAAAAGCATATTTGCCCTGATAATCAGCATCCACATTGTCAAGGTTGCCCGTGACCTGCAACTGCCATTTGACCTCCATTGTATCCCCGTCAATGGCGGTGAAAATAGATACATAGGTGGTCGGGTCATCCAGAACCGAACCATCATTGATCAGCGGCGCTTCATGCTCTCCATTACAGAATACATAGCCTGTACGCGGAAACTTTTGCGGACGTAAACCATGAATGGAATAGGCATTGGGGATTTCGATAATCTTGTCGCACTTCATAATGTCAACACGAACACGGGCAACACGGGTGTTGGCCTTGTCGTTCATAAACAGATAGCGCCCGTCATAGGTACCATCGGTGAATGACATATGGGGGTGATGCAAATCACCGTTGTCATAGGTCTTTTTACCCTGTTTTGCCAACATGGCTTTGGTTGCAGGCAACAAACCGTCGGTGAGAATTTTCAGGGACTCATTGGTCTGCCCCCAGCCGGTAGCTGAACAACGGTTAAACACGGGAACGCGCATCAGTTCGCGCATGGAAGGCACGCCTAAAATGCGCATTTCCCCGGTTTGCCCTGATGACCAGAACCCGTAATACTCATCCAGATCACCCGGTTTTAATTCGTTCGCCGCCGCAGCTTTTGCTGGCGCGGTGGCAAGCAAAGCGCCACCACCGGCAGCAGCCACCGCTCCTGCCAGAACTGCTCCGCGTCCTGTTCCAGTCAGCAAAGCCCGTCTTGACATGCCGTTTTTTTCGTCAATATCGTCAGACATTTTTAGTCTCCTTTTTGGTGGTTGAGTTGTTAATCATTCGATCCATTGCAGCGCCCGAATGGGCAGTGCTCTGGGCCAGTTTCTCCCGTTTTTTCTTTTTCATAATTCGAACGGGACATCTGTTGTCGTCCTGATAAAGAACCTGACAATTCAGACACGACAGACATTCGTTGGGGTTGATTTCACCCGTTGGGTGAATGGCCTGCACAAAACAATCATTGGCGCAGGTCTGGCAGGGGCTGCCACATTCTTTGTAGCGCTTAAGCCAGTCAAACATGCGCATCCGACCCGGCATGGCCAGTGCCGCGCCCAATGGACATAAATAGCGGCAATAAAAACGCTCGATAAACAGCCCGGCCCCCAAAACAATTGTTGCGAACAATACAAAGGGCCATGCGCGGGCAAACTTCAGAATAATCGTGGTTTTGAACGGCTCGACCTCTGCAAAATGTTCAGCGAGGGAAATGGAAACCATGGTCAGCCCGAACAATCCAAGAAATATGATGTACTTGACTGGCCACAGGCGTTCATGCAGGCCCCAGGGCAGCGTCCACTGGGGAACCTTGAAAAACCGCGCGATCTGGTTGGTTAGTTCCTGTAAGGCACCAAACGGGCATAACCATCCGCAATAACCGCCACGCCCCCAGAACAGCAACGTTACGGCCACCGACACCCAAAGGATGAATACCAGCGGGTCGAGCAAAAACGTATCCCAGGTGAAACCACTATTTATAGAGGCGCCCAGAGCCATCAAATTTACGATGGACAATTGGGCGTTTTGGCTCCAGCCCAGAAACACCAGAGTGACAACAAGGAAACCCATGCGGAACCAGTAAAATGCCCTTGCGTGCCGGGTGGCCTGTACCTGAAAGAAAAATACGCCGGTCAGAATGGTCAGCATCACAACGAGAATACCGATTTCAATTTTTTTATCGCGCCAGATACGCTGCCACAGGGCGGTGCGAGCCGCGGAATCATCGCTTATGCTATCGACAAGCACAGGGGCGCTATCTGAGGCCAGGGGGAGCAAAAACTGCGGTGGCACCTTATATCCCAGATTGAAAGTTATAAACCGCTTCTCAATGGCCCCCACAGAGCGTTGAACCAGCAATTGCAGTCGCCATGGCTGGGTTGGGTCGACGCCGGCATCTGCCGGGATCTTGAACAGGTCCAGTTCGGTAAAAGTGGGCGCACCTTCAATGGCCAATCCACCCAGCCGGCGATGTTGTTTGTCGCGAAAGCGAACTGATGTGTCACCCTGAATAAGCTGAATCCGGTCGAAAACGCCGCCCCGAACGTAACCCGACCCCTTAAATGAATACCGCCCGCGCCCCATAACAAGAATGGCCTGCTCCCCTTCCTCAAGCCATTCCTGCAAGTTGGAAAACTCCGCTTCGCCCAACAAAGACAGGCCAATAGCGGGGAGCGAAACCAGAGCAACCTGCATATCAATATAGGTGTCGTCATCCGGCCCGGGGTCGGGACGCGCCATGGCCTTTTCATCCCCGGTCTCTGCAAATGCTGTGTTGATTTGGCCGACATCCAATGTGAGACGGCGAACCGACCCATCGCCTGACAAGGTCATCCAGTCGGCGATGTTTGCGTTTTGCATATCCAGTTCATAGGTGGGCCCGGAGTTGGCGATTTGAGAACTCAGGCCCCCAAGACCAAATATCCGCGCCACTTTAATAGACGAGCGAACAATGGAATCATCAATAATCATGATGGTAACCGTTGCCCCTGAAATGATATTCAGGTCATGTCCTTCGCCACCAGCTGCCACTTCAGCAACAATATCAAGCCCTGAATAGCTGGCTGTGAGCGCTTTGATTTTGGCATCGGGAATACCGATCAGAACAATCGGTTCTGAGTGCTTCACCAGTTCAGCGCGCAGCAGTTTCCCCTCAAGGTCAATTGCCACCATCACATGAATAGGTTTGCCTGAATATCCGGTGGTTCCCACAAAATCCGAGGTAATAAAGGCATACCCCAATAGTTCCTCGCCATTAAGAACCGGAACAACCGGTGCGCTTGTATCCAGGGGGCCATAGGAGGTCGCCCCCTCTACCAGATCACTGGCGGTAACCTGTTGAATGAACCGAAGAATTTCAGGGGAGTTTGTTTGAGCTGATACAGGAAAAGCAAAAAGTAAAAGGCTGCTCAATAGTGCTGTAAAAAATACTAATGGTGTTTTTAAGATATAACCGGAAGCCGGTTTTAGTGTTGGGGAATTCATGTTGTTTCAGACCTTCTCGAGAAAAAATGCGCGACCAAAAAAGTGGGTGGCGGGTCTGAGAAGGTATCATTGCCAAGCGCAACTGCTGGCGGGCCGCGACAACTGACAAAACGATTTTTGGTCTGGGCAGGTGCTATGCTTTTCTGATTTTCATATGTCACATAGTGCGCAAACTCAGGCGTATAAAACCCTGTAACCAGAGGGGGGGAAATACACGAATGGGTGTCTCTGGTAAGGGTGCATTTGCAAACAGTTTGCAAATTCTGAGGGGCATTGTCCTGCCCGGAACCATCTTTTGGCACATTTATCTGAACGAGTTGAAGTCCTGAACCGGTACATATCACGGCCAAGGTATCAGAGTTTTGCGCTGCCAGTGCCATTGCCGCGGGAACAGATTGTCCAACAACTAAAAACAGGCATATTAAGGAGAGTCTTATCCCCCTCTCCCAAACTGCTGAAGCTGGAGATTGGCGAAGAAATGTCCAAAAATTTATTAGCCACCGGGGCATAGTTGTTCCACAAATGCGAATTGCAATGCGTGCAAAACGATGCATCTATAGCGCTAATTCCCCCCCCCGATTTGATCCAGAACAAAGAATATTCGGTTTTTCAAAATGATTGGGGATTTGAAGGAAAGTTATTGTTTGAATTGATTTATCTCAAACGAAATTGCTGGAAATTTATTCATAATCCACTTAATTGTCAGTGCAAGAATAAGTGCTTTTTATATAACAGGAGATGCTCAGGCATGGCCGCAAGTGCTTAAAAAACTACCTGCGGCCTGTCTGATTTCACTTCCCGTCGTTAGTTTTGGGCCGGTTAGTACATTATTTATCAAACTTATAACCAAGCAAGCGCAAAGCGTTGATGGTCACCAGAACGGTTGCGCCGGTATCGGCCAGGATCGCCATCCACAACGTGGTGACACCCATCATGGTGGTTACCAGAAAAACCGCCTTTAACCCCAGAGCAATTGTGATGTTCTGGTGGATGTTAGTCATTGTTGCCCGGGACAGTTTTATCAGTGAGGGAACATCGGTTACCCGTTCATGCAACAGGGCGGCGTCTGCGGTTTCCAGCGCCACATCAGTCCCCCCTCCCATGGCAATACCAACATCGGCACGGGCCAACGCCGGGGCATCATTTATACCATCGCCCACCATGGCAATATCGCCCTTAAGCTTAAGCGCCTCAATTTCATCAAGTTTATCCTGAGGCATCAGTTCGGATTTTACCTCAATACCCAGCTGA
>JAJRRJ010000078.1 GCA_024279575.1 Alphaproteobacteria bacterium
GCACAGCCGAATGGCATCAGCCAATATCGGCCCATAAAGGGTTTCCGCCTCACCACCCGGCACAGAAGCCTCAGTTGCACCCTGATCAGTTTTTTGCTTGGCCAGCACGGGCATTGTCATACCCAGCGCCACAACCCCAGCCACTGCCAGAACTTTAACATATCCCATCAGACAAACCTCCATTTTGCATTCAAAACCATCATACCTATTTGTCCCGCACATCAGAACTCAAACCGCCCTCACCATAAATAATGTATAAAGTTTTCCCATTATAGGGCACGGTCCAGCCAGAGGGCACGCCTTCATATTTCCACAATCGTGGCTCGCTTTCAGAAAACCGATTAGCCAACGCAAGGCCCAACTGCTGTGCGTCAGTTTCAGAAATACTCTCATGAAAAACTGAACACCCCGCATTGTCCTCCTGAGCGATATCAAATGCGCCCCAACTTCCGCTTGCCTCATCAAAATATTCAAACTCGCCCCCCCCATCCGTGGGAACCAATGAATACCCGACATCTTCAACCACCCCCGAAGCGCCCTCATAATAGGGAAGGTTCATCAGACATACCTGATAAAATAATTTTGCAACAACAGCACCGGGCTCCTTGCCCAAAGCCGGGCTCAAACCCCCGGCACCAAACGCCAGCACTAAAGCAAAAGCGGGACCGACCCGTTTCATGTTATTTCCCACGCACAGCTGCAACAATTTTCTGCGCAGCATCATCCAGATCGCTGGCAGAAATTACGTTGAGATCACTATTGTCAATCAGCGCCTGCCCCTCGGCAACCTTTGTTCCCTCCAGCCGCACAACAAGGGGCACACTCAAACCGATTTCCTCAACCGCCTGCAGCACCCCTTGCGCAATTACATCACAACGCATGATACCGCCAAAAATGTTGACCAAAATCCCTTTAACCGAAGGGTCCGACGTTATGATCTTAAAGGCAGCGGTAACTTTTTCCACCGTGGCCCCGCCCCCGACATCTAAAAAGTTGGCAGGCTTTTCCCCATAAAGCTTGATAATATCCATAGTCGACATGGCCAGACCGGCCCCGTTGACCATGCACCCGATCGAACCTTCAAGGGCGATATAGGCCAGGTCATATTTTCCAGCTTCGATTTCTTTTTCGTCCTCTTCGCTCAGGTCACGCAAAGCCTCAATGTCAGGGTGACGAAACAAGGCATTATTGTCAAAAGATACTTTTGCGTCCAGAACCGCTAATCGATTATTCCCCAGAACAACCAGCGGATTGATTTCGAGCAAACTCATATCCTTGTCAGTAAACGCCGTATAAAGAATGGGGAATAACTTCATCCCATCAGTGCGCGCTTCCCCATCAAGGGCCAGCGCATCACAAAGTGCGCCCGCTTTTTGAGCGGTAACCCCATCTTCAGGCTCAATGGCGATGGTATGAATTTTTTCAGGGGTTTCTTCTGCCACCGCCTCAATATCCATGCCCCCCTCGGTGGAAGCAACGAAGCTCACCCGGCCATTTTCCCGATCCACCAGAATGGATAGATAAAGCTCGCGTGCAATATCAGCGCCATCCTCAATATAAATCCGGTTGACCTGCTTACCTGCCGGCCCTGTTTGCTTGGTGACCAGCGTATTGCCCAGCATCTCATTTGCATGGGAAACAACTTCCTCAATGGAGCGGGCGATACGAACCCCCCCCTCAGCATCTGCGCCAAGCTCTATAAACCGGCCCTTGCCGCGCCCCCCCGCATGGATCTGGCTTTTCACCACATAAACGGGTCCGGGCAAAGCAGTTGCCGCCGCCATCGCTTCGTCCGGTTCAAAAATAGCAACGCCCTTGGCCACCGGTGCCCCGTACTCTTTCAGCAAAGCCTTGGCTTGATGTTCGTGAATATTCATTGGTCACAGCCCCCATGAGGTAAAGTTCAAATCGTAAATGATTACGCTAACAATATTTTGCTTAAGCCAGTTTTGGTGCAATTTTTTTGCAGACTTCAATCAGTCCCTCAACGGCACCAACAGATTTATTAAACGCAGTTTGCTCGGTCCGGTTCAGATTAACCTCCACAATACGCTCAACCCCTTCAGCACCAATAACGCACGGCACACCCACATAGACGCCCTTAATCCCAAATTCTCCCTTGAGATAGGCCGCACAGGGCAAAACCCGTTTTTTGTCTTTCAGAAAAGATTCCGCCATGGCAATCCCGGCGGTAGCAGGTGCATAAAATGCCGAACCGGTTTTAAGCAAACCGACAATTTCCGCCCCCCCGTCACGGGTCCGCTGCACAATTTCGTCCAACCGCTCTTTTTTCAACCATCCCATTTTCACCAGATCGGTCAGCGGAATACCGCCAACCGTTGAATAGCGTGGCAACGGCACCATCGTATCGCCATGCCCACCCATCACAAAGGCGTTGACATCTTCAATTGATACATTGAGTTCATCAGCTATGAAATGACAGAACCGCGAACTGTCCAGAACCCCGGCCATCCCCACAACACGCGAGGAGGGCAGGCCGGAAAATTTCTGCAACGCCCACACCATGGCATCCAGCGGATTGGTAATGCAGATCACAAAAGCATCCGGTGCATATTTGGCAATGCCCGCCCCCACCTGCTCCATGACTTTAAGATTGATTTCAAGCAGATCATCCCGGCTCATGCCCGGCTTGCGCGGCACCCCGGCGGTAACGATAATCACATCAGCATCGGCAATGCCTCTATAGTGCGATGTGCCAGATATGTTTGCATCATACCCGCTTTCAGGGGCCGATTGGGAAAGATCCAGCGCCTTGCCCTGGGGAACCCCGTCAGCAATATCAAACAACACCACATCCCCAAGATCTTTTAGAGCCGCCAGATGTGCCAGCGTACCACCGATTTGACCGGCACCAATGAGAGCAATTTTTTTACGAGCCATGGGGAAATTTCCTAAACGTTGATTTGGTGAAAAATATTAAGCGAATCATTAAACCCCTCCATGATCCAGCGCAACTAAAACCACGTTACAAAAGGTATTTCTGCGTAAACATTCACATAGCATTTATCAGATTCAGCTGATTTTCTGACGCAAAACACTATAGATCCGATCAATTGTTCTGCGAACCTGAGGTAAAAACCGATCCTCTTGATGCAAAACCAGCCATTGATCGTGTTCAAGTTCTTTGATTGTTGGGGAGACTTGCATCAGCCTGTCCTGACCATCCCCGATAAATGTTGGAAGAACCGCCCGGGCCATTCCCGCCAGCGCCAGATCAAGAGCATTACGGGCATTGGTAAGCTCAATTGAGGGTTTGTCCGCAATGTTTTCTATGAGCCATTGTGCCGAAGGCGTTGTTCCAATCACCCGCGCCCAGTTCTTCACATCTTTATTTGCAGCATAAACAGCAAAACGCACGCGCGTTATTCTTCTGCAAACCAGTCCAGCCTGTTCTGGCCGCTGGTTTCTGACCCCGATAATGGCTTCTCGATGGGCAATGTTAAGAACATGATCTGCGGAAATAAAACGCAACGTAACCTCATCGCCACCAATGAGATGGTCCACCTGACCGCATAAAAGATGAGTAACCCACGTTCCGGCGGATATTTTAATAACCGGTGCCTTGGCGCTCTTCGCCGCCGCTTCGATTGGCAGAACCCGATATTCCAACTCAGCCACTCTAGATAAAAGTGCATGCCCCTGTTCCGTCAAAGAATATCCTTGCGGCATCCGTTCAAAAAGCTCCATATTCAATCGACGCTCCAGCGCCAGCATGCGACGCCCGAGTGTGGGCGCGCTCTTGCCGGTCAAATTGACGGCACCAGCTAATCCACCCTCGCGCGCCACCGCCAGAAACAATCGCAGATCATCCCAGTCAAACTTGATTTCATCCATGAAACAATCATTACATTATATTTCATGGATGAAACACTGATTTTCAGGTTTTATGGCGCAGATACAAAAAGAGGATTTGCACCATGAAATTTTTGGATACTGAAATAGCGCCGCTTGGAATGGGATGCTGGCCAATCGGCGGGCCGATGTTTTCTGGCGACCAAACCCTGGGATATTCCAATACCGATGACGAACAATCCATTCAAACAATCCACGCAGCGCTTGACGGCGGCATCAGACTTTTTGATACCGCCGCCGCCTATGGTGTTGGACACGCCGAAAGGCTTTTGGCACGAGCACTAAAGGCCCGACACCAGGCCCTGATTGTCACCAAAATCGGTTTCTCACTGGACGAAAAAAACAAGCAGATCACCTTTGAGCAGACCGACCCCGTTTCGGTAATTCCGGCCATTGATGCCTGTTTGAAACGACTTGAACGCGACCAGATTGATATTTTGCTTTTTCACCACAATGATTTCCCCATTGATCAGGCTAATCTGGTTTTCGATGAAATGGACAAAGCGCTTCAGGCCGGGAAAATCAGAGGCTATGGTTGGAGTACCGATTTCTCCGCCAATACCAAAACAATGGCCTCCCGAGATGGGTTTGTCGCCATTGAACACGCCATGAATGTGCTTTTCGACGCACAAAAAATTCAACAGACAGCCAAACAGCAAGGGCTTTTGACCTTGATACGCTCCCCGTTGGCCATGGGATTATTGACCGGGAAATACGGCAGTAAAACCAAATTGCCCGATACCGATATCCGCTCAACTTCAAGAACTGACTATTTCCAGAACGCAACCGCCAACCCTGAACTTCTCGCCCAATTTGAAGCCGTTCGCGAACTATTGAAATTGGGCGGTCGAACACTGACGCAGGGCGCGCTTTGCTGGTTGTGGGCGAAATCTGAAACCAGCATTGCGATCCCCGGCGCACGAACCGTGGCTCAAATTAAAGACATATGTGGGGCCCTTGATTTCGGACCGCTGTCGGAAAATATCATGGAGCAAATTGAAACATTGATTGAAAGAGAGCCGGCTAATACGCCACAAAGAGAGCGCTAGATATGAGCAACAACTACTGGCAAAAAGCTCATCGCTTTTGCACCGCACCCGCCAAATATTCACTCGAGGCCATTTCATTGAGCCGCGAAACTGTGCGCTTGAACTCAAACGCCCGGTCCTTGTCCGCCGACATTTCCCTGAGCGCCACCTCAAACCCGGCCACCAGTTTTATCCCCCGGTCATAAAGCGTATCCATGAGCTGAATAAAGCGTTTTGCCGCGTTGGAATTGTCCCGGTCAAACCGGGGCACGTAGTCAATCATCAGCGTGTGGTAGGCGTGGGAAATGGCCAGATAGTCCCGCGTGCCAAGGGGCGCTTCGCACAAGGCATCAAAGGTGAACCGCGCGGTCCCCATCGCCTCCTGGTTCACCTCAATTGTGCGGCCCAGAACTTGCACATGGCCCTTTTTGCTCGCCAAGCCCCCGCTCAATACCCGCCATTGCTCCTCAAGCGCGCCTGCAACTTCCTCTTTTGAGCCAAAATGAAATACCGGCTGTCGGCTGAGTTTTTCCAGCCGATAGTCCACCTTTGCATCAAGGTTAAGCACCAGGCTTTTTGCACCAGCAAATCAATAAACGGCAAAAATAATTGCCGGTTCAGTCCGTTATGATAAAGTTTTTGTGGGGGTACATTGGAGGTCGCAACCACAACGACCCCCCTGTCAAACAGCTTTTCAAACAGGCGACCAAGCAACATCGCGTTGGTAATATCAGTGACGTGAAATTCGTCGAAGCACAAAAGCCGCGTATCGTCCAAAATTTCATTAACCGCGGCCTCTATTGGGTCAAAATGCTTCTTTTTTCGTCTCGTATCCTGGCGAAACTCGCCAATACTGACATGGAGTTGATCCATAAATTCATGGAAATGCACCCGTTTCTTTTGCTCAATTGCCACATGTTCAGAAAACAAGTCCATCAACAATGTTTTACCGCGCCCCACGTCGCCCCAGATATAAAGCCCTTTATTTACCTCTTTGGCGCGTTTCCCGCGACGCCACAAAAGCATTTCCCCAAAACCATTGCTTTTCCCGTTAGGGGCCTGCTCCAACGCATCCGCCAGCCGCTGCAATTGAACAACAACGTCCCGCTGGGCCTCATCCTGGACAAGGGTGGAATTTTTTACCATTTCCCCGTAGGCGTGCAAAACACTCCGGGTAACGATTGTTTGCCCCATAAATCCTGTTTACCCGGCCATCGAAATGCCCTGGCCACCAGCCAGAGTGCCGATAAATCGGTTGCCGCTTTTTAGCAGAGTACCAATTAACTGGCCGCCACCATTGTAAAACTGAACCTGGGTACCCGCCAGTTTCCATGAAGCAACTTCGGATAACACGCTTATCGGGCAATTGGGCGCGGATGCCCGGAACCGGTCAGTGCCCTGTTTTGTAGTTTGCGTGAGATTAATCCGGCATTGATCAGCACCCGAAATAACCGTCCACGCACCAAGCATGGTTTGAACACTTAAACTACCGCTTAGATCCCGGGTCTGCACATTTGTTGGCACCCCGGTGGGATCAATGGCCACAAAAGAGCCGTCAGGGGTCATCAGCGGATTTTCGACATTGGCCAGCAACGGATCCTGCGACACCAACCCATCAACGGGCATGCCGTTCTCATCCAGGCCGTTCTCACTCATTTGCCCGCTGCCTGCAAGTGGGGGCAGATCGGAACTTTGCACGTTGGAACTTGCTACAGGGGCCAACTGAGCGGGGGGAGTTGAAAATCGGCGCGAATTTGAAAACGGAGACGACCCCGTACACGCAGAAACCGTACCCAATACCGCAAACGCAACCAGAAGCCCGCTCGCCCGAAACCTTCTATTTGTCATAATTCAAAGCTCATTTTAAGTTAATCGCCGCCCGTCTGCCGCTCTTAGCGCATCAACCTCTCAAATGCCAGCCCACAGGCCGACACACAAAAATTTAACCCGCGGATCAAAAGCTTTCATGCAAAACTCTAAGAAATTATTATGGCTTCATTTTGATCATACCAACAAAATTTCAGTGCGCCCCGCACGCGCTACATGATAAATTTTTAGCGCATCATTTCTTCAAGCAAGGCGTTCGCCAACAACCGCGCATCCTCCGCCTCAACGCTGGGCACCCTTATTCCAAGCCCCCTTGGTGGGGACAAACCCGGGGTGCCAAGCACTCCGGCAAGCCCTTCGTCTTCAGGGTGAAACCCATGGGCACGCAAAGCCACAACAATAACCCGCAGGACGCTGGGGTCCTGATGATGCAAAATAATTTCAAAATTTGCCATAGCTAACACCTAGAGCAAGCCCGGGCCGTGTGCAAAAATAATTTGCCCTAAACCCGTCGCTCAATCATCATTTTCTTGATTTCAGCAATGGCTTTGGCCGGGTTCAGCCCCTTGGGGCAGGTGTTGGAACAATTCAAAATTGTATGACAACGATAAAGCCGGAAAGGGTCTTCCAGATTATCCAACCGCTCCCCGGTGGCCTCATCGCGACTGTCAATCAGCCAGCGATAGGCCTGCAACAAAACCGCCGGCCCGAGATAGCGATCCCCGTTCCACCAATAGGAGGGGCACGAAGTGGCACACGAAGCACACAAAATGCACTCATAAAGCCCATCAAGTTTTTCGCGGTCATTATGGGACTGGGGCCATTCAGTACCCGGTTGCGGCGTTGTGGTTTTCAACCACGGCTCAATGGAGCGGTGCTGTGCATAAAAATTATCAAGATCAGGCACCAGATCTTTCACCACCGGCAGATGGGGCAACGGATAGACCTTGACTGCCCCCCCGATATCATCGGCGCTTTTGGTACACGCCAACGTATTCATACCATCAATATTCATGGCGCACGAACCGCACACCCCTTCACGACACGAGCGGCGAAGGGTCAATGTGGGATCAACGTTATTTTTAATCCACAACAACCCATCAAGCACCATCGGTCCACAATCAGTGCGATCAACAAAAAAAGTATCAATGCGCGGATTATCCCCGCCATCGGGGTCATAACGATAGACCTGATATTCCTGACTGTTTTCCCCTTGCGGTTTTGGCCAGCTTTTGCCCTTGGTGGGCTGGGAGCCTTTGGGAAGTTTCAATTCAACCATAAGAAATTTCAACCTGTCTGATCACTATTCAATTTGCAGCCGCCAGCAATGGCGACTGCTTTGTTTCCTGGCTTAAGCTGATTGTTTCAGCTATCCGTTCAGCACACAATCAATGCTGGCGCTCCACATAAAGCGGTGTACTTCAACGCCATCGGGCACATCCAGATGATTATCATTGATAGTGGACCAGATGTTGATCTGACCATCACCATGGGCCTTCAAAAGCGCAAGCTGGCCTGCGCTCAGCTCCATGGCGCCTTTATCAATAACGCAATCGCGAAGGGTGCCAGCCATCGCAGAACCTGATGCCGACACTACCAATCCGGCAGCCATCAGGCCAATAAGTATAGTTTTTTTCATTTTTCTCTCTCCTTCTTCTTAAAATATTGCCCACCTTGAATTAGGCCAAAGCAAACGTGCCGCAAATTCTAATAAACTCTTTTCTTGGGTGCGATGCGCTTCTCATCCATACCATCGCTCAAAAGCTTCGTGTGAACCGGGCGATAATCCAGCGAGACTTTCCCAGAACCATCAATTCTTGAAAGCGAGTGCTTGCGCCAGTTTTTATCGTCCCGCTCGGAAAAATCCTCGCGCGCATGGGCACCCCGGCTTTCATGCCGCGCCTCCGCACTCACCACTGTTGCCACCGCATTAGCCATCAGATTATCCAGTTCCAGCGCTTCCACCAGATCAGAATTCCAGATCATTGAACGATCGGTGACTTTAATTTCACCCAAATCATCCCAGATTTCACCCATCCTTTTAACGCCCTGCTGCAGAGTTTCTTCGGTACGAAAACCCGCCGCATCCTCCTGCATCACCAATTGCATCCGGTCGCGCAACTGTGCCGTCGAAAATTTACCATCCGCATGACGCAGCTTATCAAACCGCGAAATAACCTTTTCAAATGCCGCGTCGTTAATTTCGGGCACCGGCCCGTCCCTGTCGATTACCTTGCCCGCCTGAATAGCCGCCGCGCGACCAAACACCACCAGATCAATTAAAGAATTGGACCCCAGCCGGTTTGCCCCGTGAACTGAGGCGCAGCCCGCCTCCCCCACAGCCATAAGGCCCGGCACAATAGCATCGGGATTATCGCTGGTCGGGTTTAATGCCTCACCCAGATAATTGGTGGGAATTCCCCCCATATTATAGTGAGCCGTGGGGATAACCGGAATAGGTTCCTTGGTCAGATCAACCCCGGCAAAAATCTTGGCACTTTCAGTAATACCGGGCAATCGCTCTGCTAAAACCTCAGGGTCAAGATGATCAAGGTTAAGATGAATGTGGTCCTTTTCGGACCCACTCCACGCCCCTCGCGAATTTCAAGGGTCATACACCGGCTCACCACATCTCGTGAAGCAAGATCCTTGGCGTTGGGGGCATAGCGCTCCATAAAACGCTCCCCTTCTGAATTGGTCAGATAACCGCCTTCGCCGCGCGCACCTTCCGTAATCAACACCCCGGCGCCGTAAACCCCTGTTGGGTGAAACTGCACAAACTCCATGTCCTGAAGCGGCAACCCGGCCCGAATAACCATCCCGTTGCCATCCCCGGTGCAGGTATGGGCAGACGTGGCGCTGAAATAGGTGCGCCCATATCCCCCGGTGGCCAGCACCACGGTTTTAGCCCGGAACCGGTGGATTGTTCCATCATCCAGCTTCCAGGCCACAATGCCCTCACACACACCATCTTCGCTCATCAGCAGGTCAATGGCAAAATACTCAATGAAAAATTCTGCATTATGGCGCAGCGATTGCCCGTAAAGCGTATGCAAAATCGCATGTCCAGTCCGATCCGCCGCCGCACAGGTGCGCTGGACCGGTGGTCCGTCCCCATAATTTTGCATATGCCCGCCAAAGGGGCGCTGGTAGATTTTGCCCTCCTCAGTGCGCGAAAACGGCACCCCGTAATGTTCCAGCTCATAGACGGCCTCCGGCGCTTCGCGCGCCAGATATTCCATGGCGTCATTATCCCCCAGCCAGTCAGAACCCTTGATCGTGTCATACATATGCCACTGCCAGCTGTCTTCGCCCATATTAGAAAGCGAGGCGGCAATGCCCCCCTGTGCCGCAACTGTGTGCGAGCGGGTGGGGAAAACCTTGGTCACACAAGCAGTTTTCAAGCCCTGCTCAGCCATGCCAAGCGTGGCGCGAAGGCCCGCACCTCCAGCCCCCACCACAACCACATCAAACTGATGGTCAACAATTGTGTATTTTTCAGACACAGACATACTTTTACGCCCCAAAACTCAACTTCAAAACCGCCATAATGCTCATGGCCGCAACTGAAAAAGCAAAAAATTTATTGCCGATTATCAATATAATTTTCAAGCCCTCGGCATGGACATAGTCTTCAATGACCACCGCCAGACCCAGAGCCATATGCCAACATACCGAGATAATAGTCAGCACCAGTAATCCCGCTACAATCGGATTACCAAGCAGTTCCACCATTTCGGCACGCGC
>JAJRRJ010000079.1 GCA_024279575.1 Alphaproteobacteria bacterium
AAACGTTCTTCGCTGACTTGGTGGTAATTGCGGAGCGCCCAGAACCCGATCCCATTCCGAACTCGGCCGTTAAACGCTTCAGCGCCGATGGTACTATGTCTTAAGGCATGGGAGAGTAGGTCGCTGCCAGGTCTGCCAAGAGCGTTTCAGATTTCTCTTTTATTATGGTCGTGTTGATCGAAACGAAAAAGTGGTTTTCACTTTTTCTGCCAACGCTCCATACTTTGTTATAAAACCCCTCGCATCTTAATTGGTGCGAGGGTTTTTTTGTGAGTTCTTTCTGCCTCCCTCCCCCATGGTGGGGAGGGATTGAGGGTGGGGGTTAAGTAACGTCATTGCGAGGCGCGATAGCGATGAAGCAATCCAGATATTCTTAACAAAGGGGAGAAAACTGGATTGCCGCACGGCCATACAGCCGCTCGCAATGACTTTCAAAGAAAACACCATTACTTCACTTGTCATTAGCTGGTTTATGTCGTTAGCGTCCTGCTATTCGATACACTCAGCTGCTTCCTGATGGGGTGGGTGCTTACATTCAGGATGTTCAAATGAAACGGCGTGAATTTTTGTCAATGTTATCGGTGGGTGCTGTCGGGGCTTTTGTTCCCTGGCATGGTGTGCAGGCTGGAACTGCTCCGCTACGGGGTTATCTACGCACAAACTGGAGCCGTGATCCCTATTCGTTCGGGGCGTATTCTTATGTTGCAAGAGGTGCATATCAGCGTGACCGGGTGACTTTGGGAGCTTCCATTGACGGGCGGGTCTTTTTTGCCGGGGAAGCGGTGCATCCAAAACAAAACAGTACCGTGCATGCGGCTTATGAAAGTGGCATTTCAGTCGCCAGAGAAGTGGGGCGTACCAACATGTCCCGTATCGCAATTATTGGGGCAGGTATCAGCGGTTTGGCGGCTGCAAAAGCGCTTGGGGATGATGGTAAATCAGTAACTGTCTTTGAAGCGCGCAACCGGATTGGGGGGCGTATCTGGACGGATAATTCCCTGGGCGTTCCGCTTGATATCGGCGCCAGCTGGATTCACGGCACGAATGGCAACCCTCTTACACAATTAGCCCGTCAGGCAAATGTTCAAACGCTTGTTACTGGCGACAGCTATATTATTCGGGGCGCAGGTGGGCAGCGTATCCGCGACGAAGATGCGCCAAATTGGCTTGAAAATGTAGTGTTGATACAACATGATGCTGGGGCAGATATCAGCGAAATTAATCTTGGTGCTTATATGGCTCAGGAGGAATTTAGTGGCGATGACGTGATTTTTCCTAAAGGTTATGAGAGCATTCTTGGCCCGCTTGGGGGCAAATATAAAATCAAAACATCGGAGCAGGTATTTAAAATTTCCCATAGCACAAGCGGCGTTGTAATCGCTTCAACTGGTGGCAATTTTGCCTTTGATGCTGTGATTGTTACCCTGCCGCTTGGTGTTTTGAAAAAGCGCACTGTTGCCTTTGACCCGGTTTTGCCTGAGGCTAAACAGCAGGTGATTGATCGATTGGGAATGGGTACGTTAGACAAACTCTATCTGGTGTTTGATAAACCTTTCTGGGACGAAAAAATCACATGGATCCTGACGCCTGAAAACGGCCTCCCAAGGGGGCACTTCAACCAATGGCTCAATCTTTACAAATATTTGTACCTGCCCATTATTATGGCCTTCAACGGTGGGCCGCCGGCAATCGAGTTATCAAACCTATCTGATGAAGATATCGTTGAACGCGCGCTCACATCGATAACAAACTCCTACTCGCAATAGTTTTCATTGGGAGTTTTAGAAAACTGGGTTGCCGTGCGGCTAAATAGCTGCCTGCAATGACTAAAGTTCCCACTTGCCGCTTGTTCCAACTCCCAAAGTGCAACACACTGCCCCTGCTTTGGAGTTGGTTGTGCGATAGCCTATATTCATTGAGCTAATTTGGCGAAAAGGAAAGCGGTATGAATTACAAGTGTTTTGAGGTGCAAAAAGTCGATGGGGTGGCACATGTAAACATGTGCCGGCCACAAAAAGCCAACTCCATGAATGAGGATTTCTGGAGGGAATTGCCTGAAATTCTGGAGATGTTGGACAGAGCCGGTGATGTTCGGGTGTGTATTCTTTCAGCAACAGGGAAAAACTTTTCCGGCGGCATGGATTTGTCGTTTTTTGCCAAACCTGAGTTTGCAATGCTTAATAATGCGCGAAAGCGGGAGGTGCTGATTGATGTGGTTGCAAAACTTCAGGGCGTTTTCAACCGGTTCGAGAGTGTTCGTTTTCCCGTTATTGCGGCAATACAAGGTGCCTGTGTCGGGGGCGCACTGGATATGATTGCGGCTTGTGATTTGCGCTATGCCAGTATTGACGCAAAATTTTCAATTGAAGAAATCAACATTGGCATGATGGCAGACCTGGGTTCTCTGCAACGTCTGCCCTTGCTGATGCCGGAGGGGGTGGTGCGTGAAATGGCCTATACCGGGCAAAAAATGGATGCAAAACGGGCGCTTGAACATGGTCTGGTAAATCAGGTATTTGAGGACCAGGATGATATGATGCGAGCGGTGCTTGGAATTGCGCAAAAGATTGCGTCCAAATCTCCTTTAGCTATTTCTGCGACCAAAAAGGCGTTTAATTATTCGCGCAATCACGGCTTACGCGATGCACTTGAATATATGGGCCTGTTACAGGCCTCAACTTTGGAACCTGCCGATATTGGCGCGGTGATGAAAGGCAAAGCGAGCAAGGTAGAAGCAGTGTTTGAAAATCTGCCCCCTCTTTTGATGGGGCAGGCCAAAGTCAAATAGGTTCTTTGTCTAAGCTGTGGTTGTGCGCATTTTTTCTGCGACAAAAAACAGTCCGCCAACCAATGCGCTCAGGGTTGCCATAACAGCCCAAAGGGTAAAACCGCCGAACTGATGGAGCAATAAACCACCCAAAAAGGGTGCGAGCGAAAAGCCGAAGGCGCCGAGCGCCGCGGCTCCAAAGTAGCTTCCTTTAAGGTGTTCGGGGGCCATGCGATCAACAATGATCGACAGGGTTGGGAACATAATGACCTCGCCAAGGGAAAGTAAAAACATGGCAACCATCAGCCCCAATTGTGAATCTACCGGTGCCAGTGCAAAACCAATAAATGCGACAATAAACATCAGAACGCCAATCCCTGCGCGATGCAATGGCGCAATGTTGGACATAAGCTTAAGCATGGGGAACTGAAAAATGATTATGGTACCGGCATTGATAAGAATGAGAGCTGCATAAAATTTTATGATATCGGAAAACCCGGCAACGCGTAGATATTGCAACAGACCGGCGTCAATCTGGCCATAGGCCGTAAAGGCAAA
Source organism: Alphaproteobacteria bacterium (assembly GCA_024279575.1). Taxonomy (GTDB): domain Bacteria; phylum Pseudomonadota; class Alphaproteobacteria; order Rhizobiales; family Devosiaceae; genus DROE01. The sequence goes on from JAJRRJ010000079.1 coordinate 3,326, forward strand.
CAGAGACGCAAAAACAAACAATAAAAAGGCATGGTCAGCGCGCAGCACGCGAATAACTTCACCCAATGTTTGTTGGTTGGCTTTTGTGCGTTTGAGGGGCGTTTCAATCCTGAATACCACCAAAGCAGCCAGCATATAAACGCCATAGATCGCGGCAACCAGAGCAAAGGTTGTCTGTTGGCCGGTAAGGCCGATGTTTATGCCTATCAGCGGGCCGGCGGCAGCACCCACGTTCAGGGCAAAATAGCGTACCTGCAAAGCCATGTCCTTGGTTGCGCGGCCTTTTAGCATATCGGTCATTAGTGCCTTGCCCGGATTTTCAACCATGCCGCGGGCAATGGACTGACCCAACATGCCCAGCATCAAAAATTCAGGGGAAGTGGCAAAGGCCATTGTTAATAACGAGATGATGGAAATCACCAGTCCGACAATAATAATCTTTCGGCGACCTGCAATGTCTGAAAGGTACCCTAAATAAAACCCGGAAATGACTCCTACAAAAATGGGGAATGCAATAAAGGCGCCAATTTGAAATTCGTTTAGGCCGAATTTGTTATGCAATATAATGGCCAGAAACGGCCAGACCATGAAAAATGCAAAGCGGGAAATCAGAGTTGAAACAATCACCAGCCAAACCGTCAGATTGAAATGTTTAAGCGGTGCAAAAATAAGAATTTTCTCCAAAGGGCATTATTGTTCAATTGTATATTGGGGCCTGAAGTGTGGTTCAGGTCAAGGCGCCTTTTAACAAAACTCCTTGACCTTCCGGTTGGTGGAACCTTTACAAATGTTGAGCTTAATAACTTAAATGTGTTTTGCTCCGATATGCATTTGCCAGGAGAAAGATGGCACATTTACAGCACGCAACAATTGCCCCGAATTTGGGGGAAAAGGAACTTATGCCATGTCTTTGACCCGTAGGAAATTCATGAAAAAAAGTGTCGCCGGTTTGGCCGGGGCGGGCACCTTGTCTTTAGTGCCGTTTCAGGTTTTTGCCGACGTATCCGAGGATGGGTTTATTGAGCTGAGGGCAAAAGAAACCAGTAAAAACCTGATTTCTGAACAGTATCCGGCTTCGATTCTTTGGACTTATAACGGGGAAAGTCCGGGGCCGGAAATTCGTGCCAAACGTGGCGAGCGGATTAAGGTGCGTCTGATTAACGAGCTGAGTGAAGCGACATCAATTCACTGGCATGGCATACGAATTGAAAACTCCATGGATGGGGTTGCGGGATTGACTCAGGACCCGGTTCCGCCCGGAGAAACATTTGAATATGACTTTATCGTGCCCGATGCGGGAACCTATTGGTATCATGCGCACACTAAAAGCTGGAACCAGGTGGCACGCGGACTATATGGACCACTGATCATTGAGGGGGACAGCGAGGACTTTGATGCCGAGCATGACATTACGCTGGTGCTTGATGACTGGTTGTTGGGGCAGGATGGCACGCTTGATATATTAAGCCTTGGCTCGCCCGGAGACTGGTCCCATAGCGGACGGCTTGGCAATTGGCTGACAGTGAACGGGAAGCCTCCCCATGAGGTGGTAATAAATGCCGGGGAGGCCTATCGGCTTCGCTTGATGAATGTTTCCAACGCCCGAAGTTTTGAGATTGACCCAAATGCGTTTGATGCAAAAATTCTGGCCTTTGACGGACAGGCCACCCCGGGCGCGCAGGAACTTGGCTATTCTCCGATGGTACTTGGTTCAGCTCAACGGGTAGATCTGCTGGTGCAGCCAAAATCTGGAGGCAATTTTTCCATCAATGAACTTTCCAATGGTCAAACCTATCCTATGGTTAGTTTCAAGGTTGTGGGAAACAAAGAGGCTTTATCTGGAGCTATTGCTCTTAGGCCAAATGATTTGCCAGAACCGGACATTGAAAAGGCAACCACTTTCAAGTTGCACATGACCGGGGGTGCAATGGGGCGAATTGGGGAAACCACATATAACGGGGAGACGATGTCTGGAGATGACTTCATTAATTTCAAGCAGTTCTGGGCCATGAATGGTGTCGCTAATTTGCCTGAGGAACCGTTTTTCAGGGTTGAGCGGAATGAAAATGTCATCATTGAAATTTTTAATGACACCAGATTTTTGCATGCAATGCATATGCATGGCCATCACTTTCGTATTATCGAAAGGGTCGGGGTTTCCATTGATGAGGGGCAACCGTTCAAAGATACGTTTTTGATCGGTGCTCTTCAGACAACGCGGATTGCGTTTGTAGCGGATAATCCGGGAAAGTGGCTTTTCCATTGCCATATGCTTGAGCATGCGGCTGCTGGTATGACCACATGGTTTGACGTAAAGTGATTATATTGAAAAAATGTTTCCTTTGATGAAAATCATGGCTTGAACCTCCACCTGCTGTAGATTGTAATCAGTGTTTGATACAATGTGCAGAATGGGAAGGTGGATGGTGGAAAATTCAGGAAAAAACGGGTTGGGAGTGCGCGAAAATAATGCGCTTTTCGCCGCCTGGCTGGTTGCGCTTTTGTCGACACTTTCTGTTTTGTTTATTGGGGAAGTGCTGGGACAAACGCCTTGTGTTTTATGTTGGTTTCAGCGGGCGTTTATGTTTCCATTGGCCATCATACTGGGGGCCGGGCTTTGGTATTCTGATAGCAATGTCTGGCGCTATGGCCTGCCTCTGGCGCTTGGGGGGATGGGGATTGCTCTTTATCATACTTTGTTATATTTCGGGATCATTCCCGAGGCCATTCAGCCTTGTTCTGCTTCGGGTCCCTCGTGTACGGATCAGGGGATGGTGATTTTGGGACTGCCCATTCCATTACTGGCCGTTGTTGCATTTCTGACAATTTTTATTTTACTGTTACAAATTTATCGGGGGAGAAATTCATGACCCGCAAGCCACTTCTTCTTGTCACCTTTTTAGTTGCTATAATGGCCTTTGCTGCCGGAGCGTGGTTTGTTATGCGCCCTGGCCCGGCGCCAGTTGTGAGCGCTGCGACTTCAGAGCAGGCCGAATTGATGATACGCAACTATTCCCCGGTTCTTGGGCCGCAAGATGCGCCGGTGACCATTGTTGAGTTCTTTGATCCATCCTGTGAGGCCTGTCGTGCCATGCATCCGGTGGTGAAGGCAATTATGGCGGAATATCCCGATGAAGTTCGTGTTGTGCTACGCTATACGCCGTTGCATGGGGAAGGCTCCGAATTGGCTATCAAGGTGATGGAGGCGGCGCGATTGCAGGATGTTTACCTGCCTGTAATGGAGGCATTGTTACAATATCAGTCTGTTTGGGCCTCCCATGATGCGCCAGCCGCAGAGCGGATAATGGATATTGCCGGTGCTGCGGGCCTTGATGTTGCGTTGGCACGGACACAGATACAATCCCCTGAAATTGTCGGGATGCTAAATATGGATAAGGCTGATATGCAAGCCCTTGGTATCCGTCAAACACCCACTTTTTTCGTAAATTTCAAACCTTTGCCCGAGTTTGGAGTGCAGCAATTGCTTGACCTTGTAAGTGCTGAAGTGGAAGCGGCGCGAGCAAGTTAAACAGAATTGTAATATGGGCAGGGTGCGTTAAACACCCTGCCTGGATTTCTTTTTTAGGTGTTGCGGGTGCTCACGTCTTTTGCCAATGCAATCAGGGACGTTTTTGTGGTGTCCCAATCCATGCATGCATCGGTGATGGATTGCCCGTAGGTCAGAGGCTGGCCGGGCACCAGTTTTTGGGCGCCTCCCTCTAAGTGGCTTTCTGCCATTATGCCAATAATCCGTTTGTCCCCGGCAGCTATCTGGGCGCCGATGTCTGCCAGCACCAAGGGTTGATTTTCATGTTTCTTGAAAGAATTGGCATGGCTGGCATCAATCATTACCGCAGGAAACATGGACGACTTTTCAAGAAGTTCGCAGGCGGCATTGACATGGCTTGCTTCAAAATTGGGGGCCTGGCCGCCGCGCAAGATGATATGACAATCGGGGTTGCCTTTTGTGGAGGCGATGGCTGATTTTCCTTCTTTGGTGATGGCCAGAAAGTGATGGGGCTGGGCGGCTGAACGGGCCGCATCAATGGCAATCTGCACATCTCCCGCGGTCGAATTTTTGAAGCCAACTGCGCATGATGTGCCGGAGGACAATTCGCGGTGAATTTGGCTTTCGGTTGTGCGCGCGCCAATGGCAACCCAGGAGACAAGGTCTGCAAGATATTGTGGTGTCGCCATATCGAGAAATTCGCAGGCGGCGGGCAGGCCCAGATTATTGATATCCAACAAAAGTTCTCGCGCCGTGCGCAGGCCCTGATCTATGTTGAATGAGCCATCCAGATTTGGGTCATTGATCAGGCCTTTCCAGCCAACAATAGTGCGCGGTTTTTCAAAATAAACCCGCATGACAATTTCCATTTGCGGGGCCAGTTCTTCTCGCAAAAGGGCAAGTTTGGTGGCATATTCCATGGCGGACTTTGGATCGTGGATTGAGCAGGGCCCAACAATTACCAAGAGTCGATTATCTTTTCCGGTAAGAATATCATGGATTGCGGCGCGGCTGCGAATGACGGTTTGCGTCGCTTTTTCGGAGCGTGGGAATTGTTCAATAATAGTTTCGGGCGCATCAATTTCAGTTATGTTTTTGATGCGAAGGTCGTCGGTGGAGCGCGGCATGGTCTGGTCCTTAATTTGTTTGCCAGATCAAGCGCATAAAAAAACCGCCTTATCTGGCGGTTGTGGTGCAATGTTCAAAAATTGATATTTTAGATCAAACGCGGCCCACTCTCCGCCTGTTGCTTTGAGTATCCAAAATACCAATAATATGTATTTGCTGTGTGGGTCATGACCAAAACCTATCGGATGGGAAATGTTTTGTCACCCCCTTTTGCGTGTGTAGTTCAAAATCACTGAAGGCAAACTTGTCTTTGCTTTGAGGTGTGGCAGAATCGCTTTATCGTTTTGCAAATGAAGCATTTGAAATATTCAGGATTAAATGCGCAATTTCAAAATGAGGCACTTGAGGGCATTGTGCGCAGCGAGCCGGTCTTAATGGAAGTGCTCCGGGGGCTGGCTGAGCTTGACTTACCAGACTGGCTGCTTGTTTCAGGGGCGATTTATAATACTGTTTGGAACCACTTAACTGGCCGATCAGGCATGACCGGGGTCAATGATCTGGACGTGTTTTATTTTGACGATTCAGACTTGAGTTATGAGGCGGAAGATAAATATATTCAGCAGGTTGGTGCTTTGTTTGCACAATTGCCTGTTCCGGTTGAGTTGCGCAATCAGGCCCGGGTGCATTTGTGGGCACCTGAGAAATTTGGAAACAGTTTTGAACCGCTAAATTCATCAAAAGAAATGCTGGAAAAATTTGCCAGCAAGACCCATGCGGTGGGTGTGCGTCTGGATATAGAGGGCCATATGGATATTGTGGCGCCGTTTGGTCTGGATGATGTTTTTTCCTTTCGCATTGTGCCAAACCATGTTTTGAATAACCGTGCTGCCCATGAAAAAAAAGGTGCTCGAGCGCTTGAACATTGGCCTGAATTGACGGTTCTTCCATGGTGAAGACCATTTGGAGCTTACAAAATGCCAACTTGGCTAATTGAAACTATTGGAATGGCGGCGGCGATAATTGGCACTATCGGCTGGTTGCCGCAGGCAATTAAAACCATCAGGACGCGGGATACTTCGGGGCTGTCTTTGGGTACAAACGCAATGCTTTTGACCACGGTCAGTCTTTGGATGGTTTATGGCTGGGCCATTGGCTCGTGGCCTTTGATGCTGGGCAATGTCATTACAGTTATTCTGGTGGGAATTATTGTAGTGCTCAAGATCCGTCACGGCTGAACTGAGGGCCATTGTCCTTTGGCCGGTGGAAGTGTCAAACGCCATTCAGGTGAGTTTATTCACCCCATCCAGTCGTTAAGGATTTGCTTGAGTTCAATTGAACGGCCAGCGGTTGTGCGCATCATGCAGTTTGAAAAAAGGATATGGCGGATGGTTCCTTCTTCAAATATTTGGTAGGCAAAATCACATTTGGCGTCACGATAGTCTATCCATGCAATTTGTGCCTGTCGCAGGGTTTCAAACAATTCCGGGGAAAGGGATCTTTTCAAGGTGTTGTAATCGGCATTGAGTTGGGCATCCCACCAGCTGTTTTCACGTTGATAGCATTGGGTGGTGCCAAGGGTGGTTTCCCCATCGGGTTCTTGTGCGCAGACTTGAACAGCAAGCCCGACACAATCACTTCGTTGCTTTTGGGAACGGTTGGCTATTTTTTGGACTTCGGCCAAACAGTTGGAAAGAATTTTGTCATCTCCTGGCCCAAAAGTTCCCATTTGGGCCAAAGGGCTTTGAATGGAGAGCGCCAAAAAAAATGTTGTGAGAATGATCTTGGTCTGATTGAGAAAACCCATTGAAATACTCGTTTTATTTTTTGCATTTTACTCAGTGCGTGACAAAAGCAAACGGTAGAATGCAAAGATGATTAGTAAATGTACACTAAAGCCAAATAGCAGGATAAGCGGTGATGAAAGATAGGGGGTTGGGGAAAGGTACAGGTATTCACCAATCCAAAATCCGGGAAATATCCCGGCCAGATAGCGAAACGGGGAGGCAATGATCGCCAGAAGCGGCGTTATCGTAAAGATATTTATGGCCTTGGTAAGCGCGAGGCCCTGAACTTTGTTTTTTGCCAATGCGGGTAGAATAAAAGTTACCATGACGGCCTGAAGGGAAATAAACAAGCTGAAAACACCTCTGGTGACTGGGCCTTTGTCAGGGAAAAATATTGGTGCAGTGACCAGACCGATGAGCAATACGACAATAAAAACCAGTGCGGCGCGATAGGTGATGATGCCGATTTTGCCTACGGGGGTGACACTAAGTGCCAATAGCGAGCCTTCATCTTTTTCTTCAAGGATAAGAAATCCGATAACCCAGCCGATGAGATATGATGGGAGAATGAAAAATATCGGGGCGGCATATGTCGAAATGTTTTCAAGACCAAAGGCTGCCTTTGCCGTCTGGTCCATCCAGTGAGCATAAAAAAAGAACAAAATTGCAGGTAAAGCGGATATAGCCAGCACTGTGAGCAAGGTGGGATCTCGCAAAATATTGCGCGTGTCGGCGCGCACAAGTTGTGCCAGTTTTAACGGTGAAAAAGCAGAGTAGGCGAAGATAACCGGTAGGTTCATTTTTGGCCAAACTCCTGTTTGATGGCGTGTAGGCCCCAAAAGATACTGCCCAGGCTTGTGATGAATACTACCGATAATGTAACACTCAATTCAGTTAAACTGGCAGGATATGTTCCAAGGGATACCAGTATGAGACGGAACTGGGCGGTGGTGGGGAAAA